>DATMSN010001166.1:0-3224 GCA_035565375.1 Duganella sp.
CTGGCCGATCCGGACGGCGGCGTGCGGGATGAGTTGCTCAACCCCGGGTTCGACCAGGGCGAGTTGGGCGGCAACGCGAAGGGACGCGGCTTAGGCGACTGCAACACGCAGGCGAGCTGGGTTTGGACGGCGGAAGGCTTCGAGCTGGCGTCGGCGTCGTCGGCGCGCTTGTGCCGTGGCGTGCCGGGCGGCTATATGCTGAGCGACTGGACGACGTCTGAACCACGTAGGGTGGATTAGCGTGGCGTACTCGGCCATGCATGCGCCGTCGGCGGCTCAAAGATGGCCGATTACGGCGTTCCGCCTAATCCGCCCTACGTGATCAACATCAGATGCGCCGCGTAGGATTGGCATGTATCGACCCAATCCGCCCCACGTGACCAACATCAGGTGGGCTGCATCGGATTGGCATTCAACCAGGCCTGCAGCTTGTCGGCGGTGTCCGGCGCCAGATGCAGGCCGAGTTTCGAGCGCCGCCACAGGATATCCTGCGCCGTGCGCGCCCACTCGTAGCGGCGCAGGTACTCCACCTCCGTCGCGTACAACCCCGGCGCGATTTCCTCGCCCATGTCTACCACCCCGGTGCGGTCGCACAGCAGCGTATGAATACGCGTGCCGTAGGCGCGCGCATAGCGCAGCACCAGCAACGGCGGCAACCACGCGTACCGCGCCTGCATCGAGCGCACCCACGCGTCGAAGCGCAGCACCGATTCATTGCGCGGCTCGGCGCCGTACAAATCCCCGCCCGGCAGGCAGGCGTTGTGCGTCCACCCGCCATGGCGGTTGCCCAGCGACTTGGCGATCAGGTCGACCGCCTCCTCGGCCAGCTTGCGGAAGGTGGTGATCTTGCCGCCGAAAACACTGAGCATCGGCGGGCCGTCGGCGTCGACCTCGAGCCGGTAGTCGCGCGTGACGGCCTTGGCGTCGGCCCCGTCCTCGACCAGCGGGCGCACGCCCGAATAGGTCCACACCACGTCGGCCGGCACGATCGGCTGGACGAAGTACTGGCTGGCCAGCTGGCATAAATACGCGATTTCATCCTCGCCGATGGCCACCTGGTTGGCGTCGCCGTGGTAATCGAGATCGGTGGTGCCGATCAGCGTGAAGTCGCGCTCATACGGAATGGCGAACACGATGCGCCCGTCCGGATGCTGGAAGATATAGGCGTTGTCATGCTCGAAGATGCGCTTGACGACGATGTGGCTGCCCTTGATCAGGCGCAGATGGCCGCCGCCCTGCTTGGGCAGCGCCGCGTGCAGCAGCTCGGCCGTCCAGGGCCCGGCGGCGTTGACCACGTAGCGGGCGTTGACGCGGATGTCGCCACAACTGGGTTTATACAAGGTCGCCTCCCAGCCGGCGGCCTTGCGCACCAGCGCGTTGCACACCGCCTGGGTCAGGATGGTGGCGCCCTTTTCACTGGCGTCGATGGCGTTGAGCACCACCAGGCGCGCGTCGTCGACCCAGCCGTCCGAGTAGATGAAGCCGCGCTGGAACTCCGGCTTGAGCGGCTTGCCGGCCGCGTGGCGGCGCAGGTTGACGCCGCACGACGCCGGCAGCAGCTCGCGCTTGGCCAGCAGGTCGTAGAGCAGCAGGCCGGCCCGGATCAGCAGCGCCGGGCGCTGCCCCTTCGCGTGCGGCATGACGAACCGCATCGGCCACATGATGTGCGGCGCGGCGCGCAGCAGGGTCTCGCGCTCGATCAGCGCCTTGCGCACCAGGTTGAATTCGTAGTATTCGAGATACCGCAGGCCGCCGTGTATCAATTTGGTCGACGCCGACGAGGTGTGCGCCGCCAGGTCGTCCTTCTCGCACAAGACCACCGACAAGCCCCGCCCCGCCGCGTCGCGCGCGATGCCGGCGCCGTTGATGCCGCCGCCCACGACCAGGACATCGCAATCGAGTGTGTGCCGCGGTTCCGCCATGTCTTCCCCGGTTGTCTAGCCAAATTAATCAGATACCTTCTACGTTACGTGAAAATCGCCTTTCATCATAGGGGGCGGCGCCCATTCCACCCAAAAAGCCACGTTCGGTTTAAGGGAACGCAAATTTTGATGGTCTATAATCGGGCAACGATTACCACCGCGAGATAAAGTTTTGACAGCTTCCCCTACCGCACTGCCCCAGTGGCTGAACCGCCGCAACGCCATCCGGGGTTTCATCCTCGCCGGCGCGGCCGCCCTGATCGCCGGCGCCATGCTGCTGGCCTACCTGCTGCTGGTGGTGGCGCCGAACCTGCCGGCGCTCGACACCATCACCGACTACCGGCCCAAGATCCCGCTGCGCGTCTACACCGCCGACAACGCCCTGATCGGCGAATTCGGCGAGGAGCACCGCGACTTCGTGGCCATCAAGGACATGCCGGAGATGATGAAGAAATCGCTGCTGGCCATCGAGGACAAGCGTTTTTATGAACATAATGGCATCGACTGGCGGCGCGCGCTGGGCGCCGCCCGCGCCAACCTGGGCGGCGGCTCGAAACAGGGCGGCTCGACCATCACCATGCAGGTGGCGCGCAACTTCTTCCTGACCCGCGACAAATTCTACGGCCGCAAGCTCAACGAGGTGATGCTGGCCCTGAAAATCGAGGCGGCCCTCAGCAAGGACGAGATCCTCGAGCTGTACATGAACCAGATCTACCTGGGCCAGCGCTCGTTCGGCTTCGGCAGCGCGGCGCAGACCTATTTCGGCAAGCCGCTGGGCGAACTCGATATCGCCGAAATGGCCATGCTGGCCGGGCTGCCGCAAAATCCGGCCCGCCACAACCCGGCCGTCAACCCCAAGCGCGCCAAGCAGCGCCAGCGCGTCGTGCTCAAGTCGATGCGCGAGCTCGATTACATCACCGAGGACCAGTACCAAAAAGCGCTGCACGAGACGCTGCACGTGCGCAATCGCGGCCAGCAGTTCGACACCCACGCCGAATACGTGGCCGAACTGGCGCGCCAGGCGGTCTACGCGCAGTTCAAGGAGGACGCCTACACCAAGGGCATCAGCGTCTACACCACCATCGTCAAGGCCGACCAGGACGCGGCCTACGAATCGGTGCGCCGCAACGTGCTCAATTACGACCAGCGCCACGGCTACCGCGGCCCGGAGGCGTTCATCACGCTGCCGGCCGGCGAGGAGGAGCGCGACGACGCCATCGAGGAGGCGCTGCAGCGCCGCCCGAGCAGCGACCGCCTGATCCCGGCCGTGGTGCTGGAGTCCGGACCGAAGGCGGTCAAGGT
>DATMSN010001167.1:0-3337 GCA_035565375.1 Duganella sp.
CTATCGCGTCGCGCGGGCGGTCGGCGCGGTGCCGGTGGTGAGCACGGCCAGCGAGGCGCTCAAGCCGCTGACGGTGGGCATAGGCTGCCGCAAGGGCGTTGCGGCGGAGCGGATAGAGGCCGCCGTGAAGCAGGCGCTGAAGGCGGGCGGAGACTACGGCATCGCCGATGTGCGCGAAATGGCGACCGTCGATTTGAAGGCTGAGGAACCAGGCCTGCTTGAATTTTGCGCCCGATACGATCTGCCGTTGCGCGTGTTCGCGCGGGCGGATCTGGCGGCGCGGCCCTGGGTTGGCAAGCCGTCCGACTGGGTGCGGCAAAACGTGGGATTGGACGGCGTGTGCGAACCGTGCGCGCTGGTGGCCAGCGCGCGCGGGGCGCTGCTGGTGCCGAAAACGAGTCTGGACGGCGTCGCCGTCGCGGTGGTACTGGATAAATGGATGGAAATCTGATGAGTGGTGTTTTGAATTTGGTGTCGGTGGGCCCTGGCTTCGACGACTTGATCGTGCCGCGCGCCATCGCGGCGCTGCGCGACAGCGACGTGATCGTGGCCTATGAATTGTATCTGCGCTGGATCGCGCCGCATATCGAGGGCAAGGAGATCCACACGCCGCCGCTGACGCAGGAGCGCGAACGCGCCATGCTGGCGATCGAGCACGCGCGCGCCGGCGCCAAGGTGGCGCTGATCTCCAGCGGCGACATCGGCATTTACGCGATGGCGGCGCTGGCGTTCGAGGAGATGCGCGAGGACGATACCTATGAGGTGAACGTGGTGCCCGGCATTACCTCGGCGAATGCCTGCGCGTCCTTGCTGGGCTCCCCGCTGTCGCACGATTTCGCCACGCTCAGCCTGTCCGACCTGCTTTGCCCGTGGGAGTGGATCGAACATCGCGCACGCCATATCGCGCAGGCCGATCTGGCGTGCGTGATGTACAACGTGCAGAGCGCCAGCCGGCAGCAGGGCGTCTACCGCGTGCTGCAGCTGATGCTGGAATCGAAGGCGCCGCATACGCTGTGCGGTGTGGTCAAGAACGCCTATCGTCCGGGCCAGGAGGTCGCCATCCACCGGCTCGACGAGCTGCCGTCGCTACAATTCGACATGTTGACCACGATCGTGGTCGGCAACCGCTTCACGATGCGCAAACGGGGGCGGATCTTCACGCCGCGCGGCTACAACGATTGGGCGCAGCCGGAAGCGGAGGAAGCGTCGCGGGCAGGCGAACTTCCCGATAACGCGCTGTGGGTATTCTCCGGCACCAGCGACGGCAACGCGTTGGCCGCGCGGCTGGCGCGGGGACAGGACAAAAACGTGGTGGTATCGGCGGCCAGCGACCATGGGGGCGAGATGGCGCGCCAGGATTGTCCGGGCGTGAGCGTGTGGTCGGGCCGTCAAGGCGTGGAGGCGCGCCGCCGCGTACTGACGCATAAGAACGCGCGCCTGCTGCTCGACGCCACCCATCCTTACGCCAGCGGCATGTCGGAACAGCTGATCGGATTGTCGAAGGAGCTGGGCATCCCTTATCTGCGCTATGAGCGCCCCAGCGAATACCAGCCGGAGGATGGTGAACTGTGCGCATCGATGGAGCAGGCGGCCGAACGGGCGACCGCTCTGGGCGGACGTATCTTCCTGGCGACCGGATCGAAGGACCTGGCGACGTTCATGGCCACCCCCGGCGCCGCCGCCAAGCAGTGGTTCGTGCGCCAGACCGCCGAGCCGGAGCTGATCGAGCGCGCGCTGGCACTGGGTATTCCGCGCGAACGCATCTGCGCGATGCAGGGACCGTTCTCCGCCGAATTCAATACCGCGCTTTGGCGCGACTGGCGCATCGATTGCGTGGTGACCAAGGACTCCGGCGGCGCCGGCGGCTATCAGGCCAAGGTGGCGGCGGCAAAGGCGCTCGGCATTCCGCTGCTCGTGGTGGCGCGGCCGCGCGTTGAATATCCGGCGCTGGTGGACGACGTCGCCGATGTTGTGCGGGAGTGTGCCGCGTTATGAACCAAGGGGGAAAGCAGCTGATACCGGTGACCATCGTCACCGGCTTTCTCGGCGCCGGCAAGACGACTTTGCTGCGCGGCCTGGTCGAGCGGCGCCAGACGCGCCGTCTGGCGCTGCTGATCAACGAGTTCGGCGAGATTTCGGTGGACGGCGCGCTGGTGCGCGACGGCGTCGGCGACGACCCGCAGGTATGCATCCAGGATTTTCCGCATGGTTTGATCGCGTACGGCGACGATGTGCTGTTCGTGCCGGCCATGCGGGCGATCGCGCGGCGGCGGGCGCGGATCGACCATGTGCTGATCGAGACGTCCGGCCTGGCGCTGCCCACGGCGGTGATGGAGCTGCTTCAGAGCGCCGAACTGGCTGATGATTTCATTCTCGACGCGACACTGGCGGTGGTGGATACGCCGCTGCTGCTGTCCGACCAGTTCGAGCATGGGCCGCAAGACGGCGACGGCGCCGCCGCGACGATGTTCGACCAGCAGCTGGAATACGCCGACGTGGTGGTGCTGAACAAGATCGACGAGTTGGACGAGGCGGCGCTGCTGCAAGCCGAGACCCGCGTGCGCAAGCGCGCGCCCAAGGTGCGCTTTCTGGAACTGGCATACCGCGCGCAGCTCGATATCCGCCTGGCGCTTGGCCTGCGGCTGCATCAGCCCACCCGCACCGAGCATACCCATGTCTTCACGCCGCTGGCGACGATGCCCGGGCCGGGGGCGGCGCCATTGGCTGTCCAGGCTCGCCTGAACGGCCACGCGCACTCCGGCCTGGGCGCGCACAGCCACGGGCTGGCCACCCACAAGCACTTTCATGAGCAGGACCCGGGGTGGCTGTCTTTCGTGCTGCGCAGCGACGCGCCGCAGGACGCGCAGCAGCTCAAGTCCGCGTTGCTCGAAGCGGCGCGGGCCGAGCCTATCCTGCGCAGCAAAGGCTACATTCGCCTGCGCGACACGGACAACGCGGTGCTGGTACAGGGCGTGCGTGCGCGACTGACGCTGCAGGCCGATGCCGCCTGGCCCGCCAGCGGACGTTCGCAACTGGTCTTTATCGGTTATCACATCAACCGCGTCAAGGTTGCCGCGCTGCTCACGGAGCACACCGGCACCGCCTGGCGCTAACCATCCCATTTATCTACTGAAGGAGTACCCATGAAACCCAAACTGACCTTGATGCTGCTGGCGCTGACCTATGGCGGCGCCGCATTGGCCCATCCCGGCCACGACCACGGCGCGATGGCCGGCCTGCTGCATCCGCTGACGGGCATCGACCATATCCTGGCGATGCTGGCCGTGGGCTTGTGGGGCGCGCAACTGGGCGGCCGCGCCCAGTGGCTGCTGCCGGC
>DATMSN010001168.1:0-4117 GCA_035565375.1 Duganella sp.
CGCCGCCCATGGCGCCATGCATGCCCATGGCCGCGTTCACTTGCTGCAACTGGGCGACACCGGCGTAGGCCGGTTGCATGGCGACGGCGTCGAGGTCCGCCGCCGCCTTGGCGGCCTGCGCCGGCTGGAATTCGATCATGCCCAGGCGCTTGCGCTCCTTGCGGCCCAGGATGTAGGCGACGAACAGCACCCAGCAGACACCGGCGATCATGGCCGGTATCATCGGCACGAAGATCTCGCTGACGTCCACGCCCAGCGCGCTGGCGGCGCGGGCGGTCGGCCCGCCCCACGGCAGGATGTTAAAGACGCCGCCGGCCAGCATGATCACGCACGCCATCACCAGGCGGCTGATGCCGAGCCGCTGGTACAGCGGCAGCATGGCCGAGACGGTGATCATATAGGTGGTGGCGCCGTCGCCGTCGAGCGAGACGATCATCGTCAGCGCGGCCGTGCCGACCACGATCCTCATCGGGTCGCCGCGCACCAGCTTCAAAATCAGCCGGACCACGGGGTCGAACAGGCCGGCGTCGATCATGACGCCGAAATACAGGATGGCGAACATCAGCATGACGCCGGTGGGGGCCAGTTGCTTGATGCCGGCGAGCATCATCGGCCCCAACTCCCCGCCGAATCCGCCGATCAGCCCGAAGATGACGGGCACCAGGATCAACGCCACCAGCGCCGGCAGGCGCTTGGTCATGATCAGGAACATAAAGACAACGACCATCGAATACGCCAGCACGGTCAACATTTAATTCTCCTCAGTGTCACATCGCCGGCGCTATCCGCCGGCATTATAGTTTTTTCGCATAAGCCGCATCACTTCTGCGAATACTATAAATGCCCGAAGCTTTCAATTCACTTTCAGCGGCAAACGTGCGTGGTCCGGCCTTCGGTCCGGGGCGTTGTTGCGGGGAGGCGACGGTGACAAAGCGCGTATTTTTCTTTCGGCATGATGTTTTATAATAAATAAGATTGTGTCTTGCTGGCGGATACCCGGGCGCGCACTTCGGACCGCGCATCGACAAATAAAGCTATTTATTTGGAGGCGACTAGATGGATATTCCAAGCCAGGCCACCTCTTCAGTCGACAGCGGTTATATCGAGCGCAATGATGAAATATTCCGCCACCTGGTCGAATACGCGCCCAGCGCGATGCTGCTGGTGAACCGCGCGGGCCGGATCCTGCTGATCAACGCGGCCACCGAGCAGCTCTTCGGCTACGGCCGCGACAAGCTGATCGGCGAGCAGGTGGAGCTGCTGATACCGCCACGGCTGCGCGCCTCGCATCCCGCCCATCGCACGGGCTTCTTCTCGCAACCGTGCGCGCGCCCGATGGGCGCCGGCCGCGAACTGTACGGCTTGCGCCACGACGGCACCGAATTCCCCGTTGAAATAGGACTGACGCCGCTCGCCGGCGGCGCCGACCAGCTGGTGCTGGCCTGCATCATCGACATCAGCCGCCGTAAGCAAGCTGAACAACAATTCCGCAGCATCGTCGAATCGTCGCCGAACGCGATGCTGGTGATCGACAAGTCGCGCAACATCTCCTTCGCCAACCGCAAGACCGAGGAGGTCTTCGGCTACGACCGGGCCGAGTTGATCGGGCGGGAAATCGAGATGCTGCTGCCCGAACGCTTCCGCGCCGCCCATCCGGCGCTGGTGGCCGGCTTCCACGGCTCGCCGTCGACCCGGCCCATGGGCGCCGGCCGGGCGCTGTATGGATTGCGCAAGGATAATACCGAAATTCCGGTCGAGATCGGCCTGAACCCGATCGAGGGCTTGACGGGCGGCTCGACGCTGGCCTGCATCATCGACATCAGCGAGCGCAAGCGGGCGGAGGACGACCTGTTGCGCAGCAACGCCGATCTCGAGCAATTCGCCTATGTGGCCTCGCACGACCTGCAGGAACCGTTGCGGATGGTGGCCAATTACACCGAGTTGCTGGCGCAGCGGTATCAGGGCCGGCTGGACGCCAAGGCCGACAAGTACATCCACTACGCCAACGACGGCGCCAAGCGCATGCAACGGCTGGTGGCCGACCTGTTGCAGTACTCGCGGGTCGGCAGCCAGGGCAAGCCGAAGGCGCCGACGTCGACGCGCAACGCGGTCGACACCGTCGTCAGCCTGCTGGGCGAGAAGATACGCGAGTGCGGCGCGCGGATCGAGGTCGGGGCGCTGCCGACGCTCATGGCCGACGACGGCCAGATCCGCCAGCTGTTCCAGAACCTGCTCACCAACGCCATCAAATTCCGCGCCGACGCGCCGCTGCTGGTGCGGATCGACGCCCAAAGGATCGACGACGTGACCTGGCTGTTCACCGTCGCCGACAACGGCATCGGCCTGGACACGGCGTTCGCCGACAAGATCTTCCAGATGTTCCAGCGCTTGCACGAACTGGGACGTTACGAGGGCAGCGGCATCGGCCTGGCGATCGCGCGCCGCATCGTCGAGCGCCACGGCGGGCGCATCGGGGTGGACTCCGCCGTCGGGCGGGGCAGCACCTTTTATTTCACTTTACCGGCATGATTGGGGAACACCGTATGAGACGTCCTTTCCGCGCGCTGCTAGTCGAAGACAACCCCGGCGACGTCGAGCTGACCCGCGATACGCTCGAGGAGAGCAAGGTGCACATCGACATCGACGTCGCGGTCGACGGCATGCAGGCGCTGTCGATGCTCAAGCGGCAGCCGCCGTACGAGGCGTTCGAATTGCCGGACCTGATCATTCTGGACCTCAATCTGCCCAAGGTCAGCGGCAAGGAGGTGCTGGCCGAGGTCAAATTGCATACCGAGCTGAGGTCGATACCGGTGGTGGTGCTGACGTCGTCGGACGCCGAGACCGATATCGTCAAGAGCTACGACCTGGGCGCCAACTGCTATCTGGCCAAGCCGGTGGGCCTGGCGGCGTTCCAGGCCATCGTCCGCTCGGTGGAGAGCTTCTGGTTCACGCTGGTGAAACTGCCATGAGCGCGCCGGCCGACGCGCGCTTGACGGTGCTGGTGGTCGAGGACAACCCCGGCGACGCCATGCTGATCGAGGAAACCTTGACGGCCGACCCGGCCGACAGGATACGGCTGCTCTACGCGACCTCGCTGGGCCAGGCGCTCAGCCAACTGGACGAACTGCCGCCGGACGTCGTGCTGCTCGACCTGGGCCTGCCGGACGGCAACGGCGTCGGCTGCGTCGAGCGGCTGCGGCGCGGCAACCGGCATCTGCCCATCGTCGTGCTGACCGGCCTCAACGACGAGCAGATGGCCATGGAGTGCCTCGCCGCCGGCGCCCAGGACTACCTGTGCAAGGACAGCGTGCTGTCGCATAACGTCCGGCGCGCCATCGACTACGCGATCGCCCGCAAGAACGCCTATCAACTGATGGCGCGCAGCGACGAGTTGGAGCAGGAGAACGTCAAGATACAGGAGGTCAACCGGGCCAAGAGCCAGTTCATCGCCAGCATGTCGCATGAGCTGCGGACCCCGCTCAACGCCATCATCGGCTTTAGCGAGATGCTGCGCAAGGGCATCGTCGCCGCCGACTCCAAGGATTACCACAAGTCCCTCGACCATATCTGCACCAGCAGCAAACACCTGCTCGATTTGATCAACGACATCCTCGACCTGGCGAAGATCGAGGCGGGCAAGGCGGAGTTCAAGTTCGAGCAAGCCAATGTCGCCGATTTGATCGGCGAAGTGGTCGACATCTGCGACGCCCTGATCAAGGAAAAATCGATTTCCGTCACCGTCAGCAACGAGCGGCAACTCGACGAGCTGTATGTCGACGCGCTACGCTTCAAGCAGATACTCTATAACTTCCTGTCCAACGCGTTGAAGTTCACCCCCCGTGGCGGGCGCGCGGCGATCCGCACCTTCCCCGAGGGATCGCACCATTTCCGGCTGGAGGTGGAGGACAATGGCGCCGGCATCGCCAGCGAGGAGGTGCCGAGGCTGTTCGAGGACTTCCATCAAGTCGGGCCGCACACCCAGCTGGCGCGCCAAGGCACCGGCCTGGGGCTGTCGCTGACCAAACGGCTGGTGGAGGCCCAGGGCGGCCATGTCGGCGTGCTGAGCACCGTGGGCAAGGGCAGCCTGTTCTACGCGGTGTTGCCGAGGCGGCCGCTG
>DATMSN010001169.1:0-3785 GCA_035565375.1 Duganella sp.
GCGTGGCGCCGCGCGCCGCACCGCTGTCCCGGCGCGGCACGGAGCTGACCGGCTTCGCCGCCGGCCCCCGCTTCGAAATTCAACCCTTCGCGCCCGGCGATCCCGATTTTTCATCGTTTCCGGTCAAACAGTGGCAGCGGCTGCAGAACCGCGTGTGGCGCGAGATGCGTTCGGAATTGCTGGACTACGGCCAGGCCGGCGGCTATCTGCCGCTGCGCCAGGCCATCACCGAATACCTGCGGATCTCGCGCTCGGTGAAGGTGTCGGTGGGCCAGGTGATGATCACCGGCGGCACGCAGCAATCGCTGGACCTGTGCGCGCAGCTGCTGGCAGACGCCGGCGACACGGCGTGGATCGAAGACCCCTGTTACTGGGGCGCGCGGCGCGTGTTTCAGGCGCGCGAGCTCAAACTGCACCCGGTCACGGTCGACGGCGACGGCATGGCGATCGCGCCGTCCGATCTGGCCACCAGGCCGCGCCTGATCTACGTGACGCCGTCGCACCAGTATCCGACCGGCGCCGTCATGAGCCTGGCGCGCCGGCGCGAACTGCTCGATTTCGCCGTCCGCAAGGATGCGTGGATACTGGAGGATGATTACGACAGCGAATTCCGCTACACCGGCCGGCCGCTGGCCGCGCTGCAAGGACTGGACAACGACGACCGCGTGCTCTACATGGGCACCTTCTCGAAAGTGCTCTACCCCGGCATCAAGATCGGTTATCTGGTGGTGCCGCCGGCGCTGATCGACGGCTTCAAAAGCGCGCTGTACGACCTGCAGCGTCCCGGCCAGCTGATGGTGCAGGCGGCGCTGACCGACTTCATGGCGCTGGGCCACTTCACGGCGCACATCCGCAAGATACGCCAGACCTACGGCGCGCGGCGCGAACTGCTGCGGCGTACGCTGGTGCACCACCTGGGGCCGGAGCTAAGCGGGCGCGTGACCATCTCCAGCGAGGAATCGGGCCTGCATCTGGTGATCGAACTGCCGGACGGCGTGGACGACGTGGCGCTGGAGCGGCGCGCCGCCGAAGCGGAGATACAGGTCAAGGCGCTGTCGACCTACTATCTGAAGAAGCGGGGGCGGCGCGGCCTGCTGGTGGGCTACGCCTACTGCACCCCCGAGAAGATCGCAACCTACGGCAGGCTGCTGGCCGGGATCATCGTATCGGGAATGCGCGCCTGATTACGATGAGCCGGGATACACTGGCTGTCACCCCGCTCGGCATTGTGGGTTGCGCGTCTCAATCAGCCCTTCGCCGCCGACGAAATCTGCTTCTGCCGCTGCCGCTCGTTGCGGGCGATGTAAAGACTCGACGCGATCACGCCGATGGAGACGACCAGGATGGTCAGCGCGGCAACCGCGTTCACGCGCGGGTCCAGGCCAAGGCGGGCGCGCGAGAAGATCACGATCGGCATCGTCGACGAGCCGGGACCGGACAGGAACGCCGACAGCACCACATCGTCGAGCGACAAAGTGAACGTCAACAGCCACGCCGAGCCCAGCGCCTGCTTGATGTTCGGCAGCGTCACCAGGAAGAACACCTGATATGGCCTGCAGCCCAGGTCCATCGCCGCCTCCTCCAGCGACTTGCTCATCTCCTGCAAACGCGATTGCACCACCACCGCCGCATAGGCCATACCGAGCAAGGTGTGACCTATCCAGATCGTCAGCATGCCGCGCTCCGGGAAGCCGAACACCTTCTGCACCGACACCAGCATCAGCAGCAGCGACAAACCGATGATCACCTCGGGCATCACCAACGGCGCGCTGACCATGCCGGCGAACAGCGTGCGCCCGGTGAAGCGGTGATAGCGGTCAAGCACGAACGCCGCGAAGGTCCCCAGCACCACCGACGCGCATGCCGTCATCAGCGCGATCCGCAACGACAGGCCCAGGCCGCCGATGATCTCCGTGTCGTTCATCAGCGCCGCGTACCATTGCAGCGAAAAGCCGGTCCACACCATGTCCTGGCGCGAGCTGTTGAAGGAGAAGACCACCAGCACCACGATCGGCAGGTACAAAAAAAGATAGCCCATCGACAGCCAGCCGCGCCCGAACCAGCGCTGCATAAAAGTGGCATTGCCTTTCATGGGCGGGCCTCCTGCTCTGCCTTGTATTTATTGAAGATCGCCATCGGCACCAGGATCAGCAGGATCACCACCACCGTCACCGAGGACGCCAGCGGCCAGTCGTTATTGGTGAAGAATTCGTCCCACAGCTGGCGGCCGATCATCAAGGTCTCCGGGCCGCCCAGCAGCTCCGGTATCACATATTCGCCAACCGCCGGGATGAACACCAGCATCGAGCCGGCGATGATGCCGGACTTCGACAGCGGCACGGTGACGCGCCAGAAGGTTTGCAGTGGCGTCGCGCCAAGATCGGCGGCGGCCTCCAGGAAGCGCGTGTCCATCTTCACCAGATTGGCGTACAGCGGGAGGATCATGAACGGCAGATAGGCGTACACCATGCCGATGATCAGCGAGAACTGGGTGTTCATCAGGTGCAGCGGCTCGGCGATGGCGCCTATCCCGATCAGGAAGTTATTCAGGATGCCGTTGTTGGCCAGGATGCCCTTCCACGCGTAGATCCGCAGCAGGAAGGAGGTCCAGAACGGCAGCATCACCAACATCAGCAGCACCGGCCGGGCGGTCGGCTTGGCGCGCGCCATGAAGTAGGCGAACGGATAGCCGATGGTCAGGCATAGCGCGGTGGTGATGGCGGCGAACTTGAGGGAACTGAGATACGTCAGCCCATACAGCTCGTCCTCCGCGATGAACAGGTAGTTCGAGATCTTGACCTTGAGCGTGATGACGCCGTCGGCCAACGTCATCAAAGTGCCGAACGGGTTGCCCATGTCCGACTCGGTGAAGCTGATGCGCATCACGATCAGGAACGGCACCAGGAAGGCGAACACCAGCCAGATAAACGGCACGGCGATGACGACGCGGCGGCCGGTCAGCCATCGCAACGTCAGCAGGTTCTTGAGAAAGTTCATTCGCGTTCCGCCTTAGCTGGTCAGCACGACGACGTCGGCGCCATCCCACCACGCGTGGACGCGCTGCTCGCGATTGAGCGCGGCGTCGTCGTGGCGGGCGGCGTTGGTGCGCGAGACCTTGATCTCCATGCCGCTATCAAGGCGCACGTGGTACAGCGTCTCGTGGCCGAAATAGGCCATCGCGCTGATGACGCCCTGCACGCAGTTGTAGCCATGCTCGCTGGCGTTGGCGCGCTGCTCCAAAGTCGGCGCTTCCGATTGCAGGGTGATTTTCTCGGGCCGCACGGCCACCGACACCGGCATGCCCATCGTGCCCGTGATGCCGTGGGCGACATAGTGGCGCCCCTCCGGCGTATCGATGATGACGTGGTCCGGCTCATCGACCGCGACGCTGCCGTTGAACAGGTTGACGCTGCCGATGAAGTCCGCCACGAAGCGGCAGTTCGGCGTTTCGTAGATTTCGCCCGGCGGGCCGACCTGCAGGATGCGGCCCTCGCTCATGACGGCGATGCGCGTGGCCATGCTCATCGCCTCGTCCTGGTCGTGGGTGACCATCACGCAGGTCACGCCGACTTCCTCGATGATGCCGACCAGTTCCATCTGCGTGCGCTCGCGCAGCTTCTTGTCCAAGGCGCCGAGCGGCTCGTCGAGCAGCAACAACTGCGGCCGCTTGGCCAGGCTGCGCGCCAGCGCCACGCGCTGCTGCTGGCCGCCGGAGAGCTGGTGCGGCTTGCGCTTGCCGTAGGCGGTCAACTGCACCAGAGCGAGCATCTGCTCCACGCGCGCGG
>DATMSN010001170.1:0-2812 GCA_035565375.1 Duganella sp.
CCGCCTCGCCGGCCTCGCCCGCCTTGCTCTTGGCCGCGGCCAGTTGTTTGGCGCGGGTGCGCGACGGCGGCAGGCGCCGCAGCGTCTTGAGCGCCTCCGGGTCCTTGATGCCGATGGTGCGCTGGTCCACGCTGATGAGGCCGATTTCGTTGAAGGCCGACAAGGTGCGGCTGACCGTCTCCAGGGTCAGGCCCAGGTAGCTGCCGATTTCGTGGCGCGTCATGCGCAGGTTGAACAGCTTGCTCGAATAGCCCATCTGCGCGAAACGGTCCGCCAGCGACACCAGGAAGCGCGCCACGCGCGCCTCGGCGCTGAGCGCGCCCAGCATGCCGATCATCGCCTGTTCGCGCACCAGCTCGCGGCTCATGACGCCGTACATCATGTTTTCCAGCTCCAGGTGCACCCGGCCGAGGGCGGTGAGCTTCTTGAACGGCAGCAGGATCAGGTCGCAGTCGGACAGCGCCACCGCCTCCGACGAGTAGTGGCGGGTGTGGATGCCGTCGACGCCGAGCATGTCGCCCTTCATCGGGAAGCTGAGCACTTGTTCGTTGCCGAACTCGTCGATCAGCACGGTTTTGAGGAAACCGGAGTTGACGATGTACAGCGTGTCGAACGGCTGGCCGATCGTGTGGATGCGCTGGCCCGTCTTGAACTGCACGTGCTGGAACAGCAGCTCCTCGGTGGCGACCGAGACGGCCGCCGGGATGTGCAGCAGGTCGCAGACCTCCTTCAGGTTCGACCAGAGCCGCCCCTGACGCTGACGGCCTGCTTCCATCGAAGAGGATTGCACCGTCGCGGTGGTGACTGGGCGAATTTCAGACGTTTGCGTTGACAGCATGTTGATCTCCTGATCGGGTAACTCTATACGTTAGGCCGGGGACGGTTGACTGGATGACATTTTGTAAAGCAAATGTGCCTTGCGGCATCACGCTGCTTGGCATGTAGCCTTGCAGCATCAATCGTGTGGTTTCAGTATGCCAACAGAGGGAGGAGATAGATATCAGCAATGGCTGAATATGGGAGTAGGCGTCAGCGCACGGATGTAGGAGGACTCCTACTGCCCCGTACGCTTGTCAGGTTTTGAACGGCGATAACAACCGATGCGCCACGGCATATTGGACCATTTCCGAGAGCGAGTTCATGCCCATTTTCTGCATGATGCGGGTTTTATGCGTGCTCACGGTCTTGACGCTCAGGTGCAGGCTGTTGGCGATCTCGGTGATCGATTTGCCGGCGACCAATAAAGAAAACACTTCGAATTCGCGGTCCGACAGCTGTTTATGCAACAGGCTCTCGTTGGGCATCATGATGTTGAGCGCCAGTTGCTCGGCCACCTCGGTGCTGATGTAGGGCCGGCCGGAGGCGACCTTGCGGATCGCGCCGACCAGCTGGGTGCCGGCGCTCTCCTTGGTCAGGTAGCCCTGGGCGCCGGCGCGGATGGCGCGCACCGCGTACTGTTCCTCCTCGTGCATGGTGAGGATCAGGATGGCGAGCTTGGGCGCCTCGGCCTTGATCTGGCGGATCAGGTCGACGCCGCTGCGCCCGGGCATCGACAAGTCCAGCAGCAACAGGTCGAAGCCGCCCTGGCGCACGTGGCCGAGGACCTCGAAGCCGTCGATCGCCTCGCCCACGATGTCGATGTCGGGGGCGCCGTCGAGGATGCGCTTGAGACCTTCGCGCATGATGGTATGGTCGTCCGCAATGACTATTCGAATCATAAAGAGGCTATCTCAAGTGACCTAAAGAAAATACTGTTGTGTTTGAATTAAGCTTGTTAGCTTACTACAAAAAAGCCGGGACCGTATTTTATTTGTGATCCGGCTCTTTGATCAAGCGGTGCACCAGCACCGGGATGCGCGAGTGCGACAACACCTTGTTGGTCACGCTGCCCAGCAGCAGCTGGCCCCAGCCGCTGCGCCCGTGCGACCCCATGAAGATCAAGTCGCAAGCGTTGTTTTCCGCCACATCGACGATCTTCAGCGCGGCGCTTTCCGAAAACGTTGTCAACGCCTGGCAGCGGACGTTGCGGCGGGCGCACGATTCGACCACGTCCTTGGTGTGCTCGCGGCCGGCGCGCAGCATCGCGGCGCGGTATTCGTCCTCGCTGGGATAGCTCGGCGGGATGATCTCGACGTAGATCGGGTACTGGTATTCGGGCGCCACGAACAAGGCCAGCACCTCGGCGCCGAGCTGTTCGGCCAGCGCCACGCCGGCGCAGGCGGTCTTGCTCGACACGGCCGAGCCGTCGGTGGTGATCAGGATTTTACGGTACATGACGAGCCTCCTTTTTCAACGCGGCCTACCTGTCATTGTAGTCGCGAATTACACTATTGCTAGGATGGAAAGACTTGATGTTTATCAAATAAAAGCGCTTTGTCCGGCGCCGCCGCCGGTCGCCGTAACACTTGTTCACAGTTGCCCGGCGATTTTTTTGCACATGAGCATTACTTTTGTGCCGCCGGCCGCACTTTGGCGATCTATCCGATGATAGTATCTCCAAATACAACGAAACTGGGCTTTGAGACGGGGAACAGGGCAAGCCAGCCGCCGCCGGCATTGAATAATCTGGCGATGCCCTGCTACACTCGCATAAGTGCTTTTTATTGCCGAGCGTCATCACTAGCGCAGAGTTGAGGGCAGCAATTTTACAAATTATGGAGAAGCAGGGATTATGACCAACGCCGCTGATGATTTCGACGCATTATTTGAAGAAGTGTCCGCTCAGAGCAAGACCGCAGCGCCCGCTCCAGCGCCTGCCCCCGCACCCGCCGCCGAAGACGACCTGGAAAGCCTGTTCGACGAGGTGTCGTCG
>DATMSN010001171.1:0-3399 GCA_035565375.1 Duganella sp.
GGCGCGCGCCGGCGTGTACGCGTTTCTGATCGTGGCCGCGTTGTTCTTCCTGCTGCCGCTGTATGTGATGCTGGTGACGTCGGTCAAGCCGATGGAGGAGATCCGGCTCGGCACGCTGTTCGCGCTGCCGGTCAAGGCCACGCTGGAGCCGTGGGCGCAAGCATGGCGCTCGGCCTGCACCGGGCTGGAATGCGAGGGCATACGCGGCGGCTTCTGGAACTCGGTCGCCATCGTCGTGCCCAGCACCATCCTGTCGATCGCGATCGGCGCCGTCAACGGCTACGCGCTGTCGTTCTGGCGGCCGCGCGGCGCCGGCGTGCTGTTCGCGATCCTGATGATGGGCGCCTTCATCCCGGCGCAGGTGATGGTGTATCCGCTGGTGCGGGTGCTGGCGTCGGTCAATCTGTTCAGCACCTTGCCGGGCATCGTTTTGATCCACACCATCTTCGGCATGCCGGTCATGACGCTGCTGTTCCGGAACTACTACGCGGCGCTGCCGCTGGAGCTGTTCAAGGCGGCGCGCATCGACGGCGGCGGCTTCTGGCGCATCTTCCTGCAGCTGATGCTGCCGATGTCGACGCCGGTGATCGTGGTGGCCGTGATCATGCAAGTGACCGGGATCTGGAACGACTTCCTGCTTGGCCTGGTGTTCGCCGGCTCGGAGCATCTGCCGATGACGGTCCAACTCAATAACATCATCAACACCACCACCGGCGAGCGCCTGTACAACGTCAACATGGCGGCGACGATATTGACGTCGCTGGTGCCGCTGGCGCTGTATTTCATCTCCGGCCGCTGGTTCGTGCGCGGCATCGCCTCCGGCGCGGTCAAAGGCTAAGCTTAAAGGTCGAAAGGGATCATCATGTCTAATGTAGCGATACGCAATCTGCAGATTCAGTTGGGCGGCACCAAGGTCATCGAATCGCTCGACCTCGACGTCAAGTCCGGCGAGTTCGTGGTGCTGCTCGGGCCTTCGGGCTGCGGTAAATCGACGCTGTTGCACAGCATCGCGGGCCTGATCGACACCAGCGGCGGCCAGATCGAAATCGGCGGCAAGGACATGACCTGGGCCGATCCCAAGGACCGCGGCATCGCGCTGGTGTTCCAGTCCTACGCGCTGTATCCGACCATGAACGTCGAGAACAACATGTCGTTCGGCCTGCGCATCAACGGCACGCCCAAGGCGGAGATCGCGCGCCGCGTGTCGCGCGCGTCGGACATGCTGCAGCTGGGGCCTTTGTTGAAGCGCAAGCCGGCCAACCTGTCCGGCGGCCAGCGTCAGCGGGTGGCGATCGGCCGCGCCATCGTGCGCGAGGCCGGCGTGATGCTGTTCGACGAACCGCTGTCCAACCTCGACGCCAAGCTGCGCACGGAACTGCGGCGCGAACTCAAACAGCTGCACAAGCAGCTCGGCGCGACGATGATCTACGTGACCCACGACCAGGTCGAGGCGATGACGCTGGCGCAGCGCATGGCGGTGATGAAGGGCGGCGCGGTGCAGCAGTTCGACACCCCGGCCAACATCTACAACGCGCCGGCCAACCTGTTCGTCGCCACCTTCCTCGGCTCGCCGGGCATGAATTTGTTCAGGGGGCGGCTGGAGCGGCAAGGCGGGCGCACGCTGTTCCGCAACGAGCATCTTGCAATCGATGTGAGCGACTATCAATTCGGCCAGCCGCCGGCCGGCGCGCGCGATTGCGTGCTGGGGGTGCGGCCGGAGGACATCGACATCGGCAACCTGGGTGGCGCCGCCGGCGCCGCGCGCGCGGGCGTCTCGCTGGTCGAGGCGATGGGCGCGCACCGCGTGGTGTGGCTGGACTTCCATGGCACCCAGCTCGCCGGCATGGTGCAGGACTCGCAGATCATCGAGGCCGACAAGGACATCGCCTTTGGGATCGGCACCTCGCGGATCTCGCTGTTCGACGCGGCCAGCGAGCGGCGGCTCTGAAGCCGCTATAAATTTGCTATCGACGCCGCCCATTGTGACGGCGTGATGACAGCAGCGTGACAGTTCGGTTTCATGGCCTCTCCGTGGTCTTTGCTGGCAGCGATGCCAGCTTTTTTTTCCTTCCTGTTTAACGTTTCCTTAACGAGCGATCGGGTAGACTCCGGGTTTTAATCTCCAGAAAACCAGCGTGGTCTCAAAAAAACCGATTTTATGGCATAGCCCCGCAGGCCCTCGCGGCGTTTCATGCCAGTCCCGCCGTGCGGCACATTCCACCCATGTCGCTTTGCAAGGCGGTTCCCGTCCATGACCCACGACCTGCCAGACACTCCGTTCCTGCCGTTCTCCCAACCCTCCATCGACGAGGCGACCATCGCCGCCGTCGGCGACGTGCTGCGCTCCGGCTGGATCACCAGCGGTCCCAAGGTGCGCGCGTTCGAGGAGCAGCTGTCCGCGTATTTCGGCGGGCGTCCGGTGTTGACTTTCAATTCGGGCACTTGCACGATGGAGATCGCCCTGCGCGTGGCCGGCATCGGCCCCGGCGACGAGGTGATCACCACGCCGATCTCCTGGCCGGCCACGGCCAACGTCATCCTCGCCGTCGGCGCGACGCCGGTGTTCGCCGACATCGACCCGGTCACCCGCAACATCGATCTCGACCTGCTGGAGGCGGCCATCACGCCGCGCACGCGCGCGCTGATCCCGGTCCATCTGTCGGGCCTGCCGGTGGACATGGACCGCTTGTACGACATCGCCAGGCGGCACGGGCTGCGCGTGCTGGAGGACGCGGCGCAGGCGTTCGGATCGCGCTGGCACGGCCGGCGCGTCGGCGCGTTCGGCGACCTGGTGTCGTTCAGCTTTCAAGCCAATAAAAACCTGACCACGGGCGAGGGCGGCTGCCTGGTGCTCAACGACGCGCAAGAGGCGGCGCTGGCGGCGAAGTACCGCTTGCAAGGCGTCACCCGCAGCGGCGTCGACGGCATCGACGTCGACGTGTTGGGCGGTAAGTACAACATGAGCGACATCATGGCCGCGATCGGCCTGGGCCAGTTCGCCAACATCGAGGCCGTCACGGCGCACCGGCGCGCGCTGGCGCGGCATTATTTCGCGCAGTTCGGCGACGGCTTCGAGGCCGCCACCGGCGCGCAACTGCCGCTGGCCGATTTCGAGCACAGCAACTGGCATCTGTTCCAGATCATCCTGCCCGACCGCGGTCCCGGCACGCGCGCCGACTTCATGGAGGCGATGGCGCGCCTGCGCATCGGCACCGGCTTCCACTACGCGGCGATACACCTGTTCAGCCTGTACCGCGAGCGCGGCTTCGGCGAGGGCATGTTCCCGGTCGCCGAGCGCGTCGGCCGCCTGACGGTGACCCTGCCGATGTTTTACGCGATGACGACGGCCGACGTCGAACGCGTGGCCGCCGCCGTCAAGGCGGTGCTGGCCGCGCCGGG
>DATMSN010001172.1:0-2775 GCA_035565375.1 Duganella sp.
CCGTTTGCGGCGCCCGCTGCGCCATGGCGGGCCAGGCGGCCCCCACCAGCAGCGCGCAAGCGACTACTCTTGCGTTTCCCATGCTCCAATACCGGATATCGACACGCTCCATGTTTCCTCCTTTTCGGCGCTTATGCTACGCGAACTTGGAAAAAACATGTTTGATGTACAGAATCCACGTTTACGTTTATTCTGCACCCAGTAAATGTACTTGATATATTAGATACACCCGAACCCAATTCCCAGCTACAAGGAACCAGGAATGAAATCGTGCTTGTCCGCCCTGCCCCTCGCCTTCGCGCTGCTCGCGCCAGCGGCCCACGCGGCTGTCGAGCAAATACACGCGCGACCGGACGGGATCGAAGCCACCGTCAATGGCAAGCGCCTGCGGGTGCTGTTCGTCACCGACCGCATCGTGCGCGTCACCGCCACGCCCAACCCGCAATGGTCGACCCGCGCCAGCATGATGCGCGTCCCGCTGATGAACGAGCCCGGGAACAAGCCCGGCCGCATCACCCTGAACAAGGATTCCAGCACCCTGACCCTGCGCTCGTCCGCCCTTGTGGTCAGCCTGCGCCGCGCCAGCGGCGCGCTGACCGTGCGCGACCGCGCAGACCGGGTGCTCCTGCGAGAGCACCCGACCGCCCCCCGCGGTTTCACGCGCACCGACGTGATCAAGTCGCTGCCCGACCCCGACACCGTGCGCACGGTACAGACGGTGGACGGCGAGCGCCAGCAGATCGGGGCGTACCGGCGGATGAAAGACCGCGAAGCCTGGTCGGCGACGGCGCGGTTCCGGCTTGCCGACGGCGAAGCCCTGTACGGCCTGGGCTTCGACGAAACCTCGGACTTGAACCTGCGCGGCAAGCTCAAGCGGCTATACCAGCACAACTTGCGCGTCCCCGTCCCCTTCGTCGTCTCCACGCGCGGCTATGGCTTGCTATTCGACAGCTACAGCGCGATGACCTTCGCCGACAGCCAGGAAGGCACGTCGGTCAGCAGCGACGTTGTCGACGAGCTCGACTACTACTTTGTGCTGGGGCCCACCATCGATGGCGCGATCGCCGGCTACCGCCAGCTGACCGGCGCGGCCAGCATGCTGCCGCGCTGGGCGTACGGGTACATCCAGTCCAGGGAGCGCTATGCCACCCAGCAGGAACTGGTGGACACCGTGCGCCAGTTCAGGGAGCGCAAGATCCCGCTGGATATGATCGTGCAGGACTGGCAATACTGGTCCCCGGGCCGCTGGGGTAGCGTGATCCCGGACCCGCTGCGCTATCCGGACATTCGCGGCATGACCTCGTCGGTGCACGACATGAACGCCAAGGTCATGATCTCGATCTGGCCGAATCCGAGCCAGCTCGATGCGCCGGGCCGGGAAATGAAAACGCGCGGCATGCTGAGCAGCGGCAGCGCCTATGTGGACTTCTTCCGGCGCGAGGCGGCCGATTTCTACTTCGACCAGGTGTGGCAACATCTCGGGCGCCACGGCATCGATGCCTGGTGGACCGACTCGACGGAGCCCGAGGTGGCCGACTGGACAAACGACGCGAAGCGTCCCGCCGATGCCGACCGGATGAACATCGATGGCCTGGCAAAGGTCATCGATCCGCAGTGGCTGAACGCATACGCGCTGGCCAACTCACGGGCGCTGGCGCGCTTCGTGGGCCAGGCCGCGCCGGACAAGCGGATCGTGAACCTCACCCGTTCCGGATATGCCGGCAGCCAGGCCACCGGGGCCGTGGTCTGGACCGGTGACATTTCGGCGAACTGGCGTACCCTGGCCCAGCAGGTGGCGGCCGTACAGGGCATGAGCGCATCGGGCCTGCCCAACGTCAGCTTCGACGTCGGCGGTTTCTTCGTCAAGCCGGGCGCGGCGTGGTACCGGGCCGGCGACTATCCGGACGGCGCGGCCGACCTGGGCTACCGCGAGCTGTACACGCGCTGGATGCAGTTGGGCGCTTTCGTCCCGGTGTTCCGCAGCCACGGCACGGACACGCCGCGCGAACCCTGGTACTTCGGCGAACCGGGCACGCCCTTTCATGACGCGATTCTGGCGTCGATCCGCCTGCGCTACCGCTTACTGCCCTATCTGTACTCGGAAGCCGGCCACGCCTACCATGACGGCAGCTCACTGATCCGTCCGGTGGCCTTCGGCTATCCGCAGGACCGGCGCACCCACGACTTGAAGGGCCAGATGCTGTTCGGCCGGGACATCCTGGTCAGCCCGGTGCTTTCGCCCATGTACTACGGCGCCGGATCCACCCCGCTCGACGGCGCCTCCAGGAAGCTGGACGTGTATCTGCCGCCAGGAACCTGGTTCGACTTCTGGACCGGCGAAGCCCACGCGGGAGGGCGCTCGATCACGGTCGACGCCCCGATCGAGCGCATGCCGGTCCACGTGCGGGCCGGCAGCGTGCTCCCGCTCGGGCCGGTCAAACAGTACGCGGACGAGGCGGTCGACGCGCCCATCGAGGTACGGGTGTACCCGGGGGCCGACGGCAGCTACACGCTGTACGACGATGCGGGCGAAGGCTGGGCCTACCAGCGCGGCGAACATGCCAGCATCCCCCTGCGCTGGCACCAGGCCACCCGTACCTTGACCATCGGCGCGCGCAAGGGTCGCTATGCCGGCATGCAAAACAAGCTCACATTCAAGCTGGTGGTGGTGGGGCCGCGCTCGGGCCGCGGTCTGGAGGAAGGGGCGGCATCGTCGGCCACGGTGGAATACACCGGCCGGCCGGTACGCGTGCGCGCCGCCGACCCGGCAAGCGC
>DATMSN010001173.1:0-2222 GCA_035565375.1 Duganella sp.
CACGCGTCGGTGGACCCGGCGGGCGCCCCCATGGAAGACGACGCCTCCGGGCCGTCGGGCACGGCCATCTCGTCGCGGATGTCGCGCAGCACCGTGGCCACCTCGGCCTCGGTGAACGTGTCGAGCTCCTCCAGGAATCCCATCAGCAACAGCCGGTCGCACACATGGTTGGTGGTGCGCGGAATGCCGCCGGCGTAGGCGTGGATGGCCGCGTGGGCGCCGTCGGTGAAGCACGGGTTGCCGCGCCAGCCGACCGTTTGCAGCCGATGCTCGATGTAGGCGCGGGTTTCGTCGCCGTTCATCGGCCCCAGGTGGTAGGTGGCGATGACGCGCTGGCGCAGCTGGCGCAGCTCCGGACTGTTGAGCGTGGCGCGGAACTCGGGCTGCCCCAGCAGGAAGGTCTGCAGCAGCGAGCGCTCGTCGGACTGGAAGTTCGACAACATGCGCAACTCCTCGACGGTGCGCGCGGTCAGGTTCTGCGCCTCGTCGACGACCAGCAGCGCGCGCTTGCCCTGCTTGTCGCAGTCGCGCAGGAACTGTTCCAGCCGCACCAGCAGCGTGCTCTTGCCGCCGGCCTCGGCCGGCAGGCCGAACGCCGCCAGCACCATGCGCAGCGTGTCCTCGGTGTTGAGGTAGGTGTTGGTGATCTGCGCGGCGACGATTTCATCGGCCGGCAGGCCGTTGAACATGTTGCGCATCAACGTGGTCTTGCCGGCGCCGACCTCGCCCGTGATGACGATGAAGCCCTCGCGCTGCGACAGGCCGTATTCCAGGTAGGACATGGCGCGCTTGTGCCCCTGGCTGCCGAAAAAGAAGTGCGGATCGGGTCGCAGCTGGAACGGCTTGGCGCTGAGCCCATAATATTTCTCGTACATCGCGGGCCTGGCTCCTCAAAAGCGTTGGTTGAGATGAAACACGATGGCGTTCTCGCGGTAGCCGCCGCCGGCGCCGGCCACGCTGCCGGTCTGGCGGCGCAGTTCGAGGTCGGCGTTCAGCTGCCGGCCCAGCTGGCGGCTCAGCGCCAGCCGGTAGGCGCGGTTGATGCTGGTCGCCGCTTGCACCAGCGAATCGGCCTTGATGAAATTGGCCGACAGGTTCAGCGAGCTGCGCGGCGAGAGCCGGTAATTGAACGTGGCGCTGCCGCCGCGCTGGTGGCTGTTGTCGTTGAGGCTGCCGTAGCGGCTGCCCAGCAAGGTGCTGTCCGATTGCAGCGACGACAGCGCGTTGCGCCGCTCGTCCGTCACGCTCAGCACCAGCACGCTGTGCGCCAAGGTCCACGCCATCGACGCCGAGAACTGCTTTTGCAGGATGTAGCGGTTGCTCAGGTAGTTGACGCTGTCGGTGAGCGTGCGCGGCAGGCCGTTGGCGCGGATGAAGGCGTCGACCGCCTGGCGCCGCCGCGCCGGATCGGGGATGGCGCCGGCGTACATGCGGTCGAGCAAATCGAAGGTCGACACCGACGCCGGCAGCAGGAACTGGTCGCGCGAGGTGGTGACGTCGGTCGCGTAGCGCACGCTCCAGGCGGTGGCGCGGGTGCGGTGCACGGCGTCGAGGTGGTAGCTGTCGCCGAAATAGCGCTTGCCGACGCTGGCGCTGACGCTGGTGCGGCTCGACGGCGTCCAGCCGAAGCCGGCCGACCACGACTTGCCGGTCGGCGAGTCGCCCGCCTGCGATTCGTATCTGTACTGGTCGCGGCCGATGCTGGCCGTCAGGCGCAGCGGCGTGGCGACCTGGTAGGAACCGTTGAGCCCCAGGTTGCCGCTGATGGTGGTCGGGCCGACGCCGTCCTCGAGCCGCTGGCGGTAGTACTGCATCCCCCAGCCGATGCGCGCGCCGACCTCGCCGCCGAGCGAGGCCTGCACGCTGTCGGCCTTGCTGTGGTTGAAGCCGGCGCTGTCGGCGCTGACCACGTCGTGCGTGTAGCGCAGGTCGGCGCTCACGAGGCTGCCGAAGCGCCGCGTCACATACGGGCTCAGGCTGTAGGTTTTGACTTTGGCGCTGTTCTCGGTCAGGTAGGTATTGTCGGCGACCGGCGGCCCGAACGCCGACACGGCCTGCTGGCGGTAGGCGCCGGCGGCGTCCAGGTACAGCAGGCCGGGGACGGCCTCGGCGTGCAGCTTGCCGTTGAACTGCTGCGACAGGCTCTGGTTGGCGGCCGGGTCGTCGCGCGAATAGGCGTACAGGTGCGCCTCGTAGGCGGCCAGCAGCTGCAGGCGCGGGCT
>DATMSN010001174.1:0-1530 GCA_035565375.1 Duganella sp.
CGACTTGCATGTGTAAGGCATGCCGCCAGCGTTCAATCTGAGCCAGGATCAAACTCTTCAGTTTAATCTCTGTTACTTTGACACTTTCGTGTCACCCTTATTGCTAAGGGGTCGCTCACTCAAAATACTGACAGGCCACTATTTTCATAGCGCCTATTTAATTACTTCTTGTGAACATTTGATATTTTAAGTATCGCGGAACCGAAGCTCCGCGTGCACTTTCATCAAACGTCCACACTTATCGACTGTTAATTTTTAAAGAACTTTATTCGGTACTGCTTGTACGCTTGACAAATCGTTTTGTTCGTCAGCGCAGAAGAAAGAGTATGAAGCGTTTTGCTTATTTCGTCAACCTTCTTTTTTTCCCGCTTCACTCTGCAACACGTTGTTTTGTGTGCGCCGTTTTGCGAGGAGGCGAACTATAGCAAAGGTAGGATCGAACTGCCAAGATTTATTTTTCGCTGGCATTCCGTTTGCTTACAAACGGGATAACAACGGCTTAGCAGTAAGCTTTGCCCACGCGCCGCACAGGTGCTACATTAGAAGCAGAGCCGATGACGGCCGCAGGAGACATAGAGACCATATGGAACACCAGACTGCTCCAAATCTGAACACCTCGTCTGCCAGCGAGTCGTGGGCCGACAACATGCCCGTCATCATAGAAACCTCGCATCAGCGATCCCAGCAATATGGGCTGCGTCCCGAATCGCCGCCGGACTACTGTCCGCTGGCGCGCAGCGACCTGTCGCTGCTGATCGAGCAAAACCTCCTGCTCCACGCCCATGCCATCCCGGCGATGGAGACGCTATACCAGCAAATCGTCAACACCCACAACATGGTGATCCTGACGGACGCCAATGGCGTGATCGTCCACGCGCTGGGCGACGACGACTTCCTGGAAAAGGCCAGCCGCGTCGCTCTACAGCCCGGCGTCGCCTGGTCCGAGCGTAGCCGCGGCACCAACGCCATCGGCACCGCCATCGCCGAACGCATGCCGACGCTGGTCCACGCGGACCAGCACTACCTGACCGCCAACCACTTCCTGACCTGCTCCGCCGCCCCGATCGCCGACCACCTGGGCAGGGTGATCGGCGTGCTCGACGTCTCGGGCGACCAGCGCAGCTATCACAAGCACACCATGGCGCTGGTACGCATGTCGGCGCTGATGATCGAGAACCAGCTGTTCTCCGCCACCTTCGAGGAAAGCATCACGCTGCACTTCCATGCGCGGCCGGAGTTCATCGGCACGCTGATGGAGGGCATCGCCTCCTTCAGCCCCGGCGGACGCTTCCTGGCGGCCAACCGCAACGGCCTGTTCCAACTCGGCCTGCCGTTCGCCGCGCTGCAGTCGCACACCTTCAGCTCCCTGTTTGGACTGCCGGTGTCGGCGCTGTACGACCATAACCGCACCGCGTCGCCCGGCCTGCTCGATCTGTGCATGCACAGCGGCGTGCGCGTGTACGGGCGCGCGCAACTGCGGCTCGCGAACAGCGTGTTCCAGCAATCGCTGGCGCCGGAACGCGCCGCGCC
>DATMSN010001175.1:0-2790 GCA_035565375.1 Duganella sp.
GCGCGCGGCGCGGCGGCGTCGGAAGAGAATAATTCGAACTCATCAAATTGCATGGTGATAGCCTCGCTGGCGTCCCGCATGGAAACTAATTATGCCTGAAGGATGATCACGTAGGGCGGATTAGCGCAGCGTAATCCGCCATGCATGCGTCGCGACAACGCTTGCCATGGTGCGAACCACGCCGGTCAATGCGACCAGGTCGGGCTCCACGCGTAGTGTGGATCGGCCGGCGGCGCCGGCGGTGGCGGCGGCGGCAGCCATTCGCGCGGATCGACGCGGTAATATTTGAGGAACTCGGCGAACAGCTCGCCGTGGTGCTCGGCCATCTGGTACGGTTTTTCAAAGAAGGTTTCGGTGGCGACGGCGAAGAACTCGGCCGGATTGGTGGCGCCGTAATGGTCCATCACGCTGTGCTGGCGGTACATGGCGCTGTGCCGCAGGTTCTGGAAATTGCGCGACAACACCTCGGCCCAGTCGCGGTAGCTGTCCGGACTGCCCAGATAGGGGGCGCCGTTGGCGCGGCCCGACTCGCTGTCGAGCTGGTGGGCGAACTCGTGCAGCACGATGTTGTGGCCGTCGGTCCAGTCGTCGGCGCCGCGCCGCACGTCGTCCCACGACAGCACCACGCGGCCGTCGTCCCACGATTCGCCCAGCATGCTTTGGTGGCCCGGCGTGACGACGCCGCCGGGGCCGACCTCGGCGCGGCGCGCCACGAACTCGCTCGGATACACCAGGATCGTGTGCAGCGCCGGATAGACCTTGGTGGGACGGTTGAGCAGCAACAGGCAGGCCTGGCCGGCGATGATGACCGCCATTTCATCGGTCACCTCCAGCCCCTCGCAGCCGACGAATTTTTTCTGATGCAGAAATTGCACGACCAGCCGCTGCAGTTGCTGCCGCAGCTCGGGCGTCATGCGCCGGTAGACCGGGATATGGCGCTGTAAAACGGCCTCCGCCTCGGCCGGCAACGGCCTGGCCAGCACCCGGCGCAGGCGCCAGCGGGGCACATAAAAAGGCAGCGCTATCGCCAGCGCCGTCAGGCCGATCCAGATCAAAGCTTCCATGTGCCGCGTCCGTGTTGTATCCAGTGCTGGCTAAGTGGGGCGGCTTGTCTGCTTTTCAATACGCAAACAGCCGGGCATGCCCGGCTATCGATGATACAGGTGAAGCTGGTCGAACGCTTAGTCGGCCGCTTTTTGCTCCGAAGGGGCCGAACCGAACAGCGCCGCCACCAGTGGATCGCGCATGACCGGGCCGCGGTTGACGCGGATCGCGTAATGCGTGTCGTCGGCCAGGATGTGGAAATGGCGGCCGCTGCCGGCCATCGCCTGTTCGCGGATGCCGGGACGTTCCTTGCGCGGCGGCGCGCCTTCGCGCTTCGGCTGGACGATCGCGGCCAGGAAGGCAGCGACG
This sequence comes from Duganella sp., assembly GCA_035565375.1. GTDB lineage: Bacteria > Pseudomonadota > Gammaproteobacteria > Burkholderiales > Burkholderiaceae_D > Rugamonas. Next base: position 1,414 of record DATMSN010001175.1, read on the forward strand.
CGTTCCGGGTCGGGGGTCAGCTGGTAGACGGCCTTGCCCAGGTAGGTGGCGGTGCCTTCGACATAGCGGGCCAGCTCGATGACGCCGGCTTCGCGCAGGTCGCGGATATACTTGCGGGCGCCGGACGGCGAGAATTTGAGGAACCAGGCGATTTCGTCGGCCAGCATCTCGTGCATGGACAGCTCGCCGATCAGTTTTTGCATATTCTCGATGCGACGCAAGGTCGCGGAGGTCGAACGCACACGCTCGATCGACGCCATCGACAGCGCCGGCTTGCGGTCCAGAGGGGCCGGGGCCGGACGCTCCACCAGCATCAACTTGGTGCTGGCCTGCATTTCCGGCGAGGCTTTCATCTCGTTCTGAACCTGATGTTGAGGTTGTCTAACTGCATGCATTTGATCACTCCTTATAACAATTTGCCGAGATTAGTGGCAGCAAGAGGGTGGCCAACGGTTTGAAACGCCACAGTCTCTGCATCTGACTCAAGAATGCCGTTTCGCGGCGCACCAGTCTGTGCGGCAACGAACATTAGTGATATAACTGCCGCCGGAGGGGGTGATTCCCCCGCCTTTCATCGTGGGACCGACCGACGCAAGGGAAAGTTTCATTTTTTGTGGACGATTTGATACAGCGCAAGCTTTTGTGCGGTAGCGAACCGACCACATCATTAAAGTTACCTAATCTTCGGTCCAACAGCGGTAAACACTGCACTGCTGCTGATGAGCAACAAACACCATATTTCTTAATCGGGAGCTTACTTGTGAATAAAACTAAGAACATCGTCCTCGCCGTCGCCGCGCTTTGCGCGTCCTTTTCCGCCGTCGCCCAAGACGCGGTCATCAACCCATCGTGGTATGTACAACCGAGCGTGAACGGCTTCAAGCCGGACGACGACGCTTTCGGCGTCGACAAGCGCGGCTACGGCGGCGGCCTGAAATTCGGCAAGGCGGTCAGCCCGAGCTGGGACGTGCAGCTGGGCGGCACCTACGCCCGCTCCAAGGAAAACGGCGAGCGCTATCAGCAGCAGACGCTGGGCGTCGACGGTCTCTATATGTTCTCCCGTAAATCGTTCCGTCCATTCATCCTGGTCGGCGCCGGCGTCGAGCGCGACAAGTCGAACCTGAACACCTTGGGCCAGATCTCCAAGAACTCGCCGTTCGTCAGCGCCGGCCTGGGCTTCCAGGCCGACCTGAACGAGCGCACCAGCTTCCAGGCCGACATCCGCGACGTGCACGGCTTCCTGCGCGGCGATGCCTTCCCGCCTAGCAAGTCGGACAACGTCTACGTGACCGTCGGCCTGAACTTCGCGTTCGCCGCGCCACCGCGCCCTGCCCCACCGGCACCGCCGCCAGCGCCGGAAGCCGTGCAACCGCCGCC
>DATMSN010001176.1:0-2388 GCA_035565375.1 Duganella sp.
ACGCCGGAATCGATACGAATGGCGGACGGGTGGCCCGGCACGCCGCCCAGCTCAAAGTTCACTGCTGCCGGCGTCTCCAGGTGGCGCAAGGTGCCGATCGACGGCAGGAAGCCCTTCTCCGGATTCTCGGCGTAGATGCGCGCCTCGATGGCGTGGCCGTTGATGGTCAGTTCGTGCTGCTGTTTCGGCAGCGGCTCGCCGGCGGCCACGCGCAGCTGCCACTCCACCAGATCGGTGCCGGTGATCATCTCGGTGACCGGATGCTCGACCTGCAGGCGGGTGTTCATCTCCATGAAGTAGAACGAGCCGTCCTGGTTGGCGATGAACTCCACGGTGCCGGCGCCGACATAGCCGACCGCCTTGGCGGCGGCCACCGCCGCCTCGCCCATGGCGGCGCGGCGTTCGGCCGTCATGTTCGGCGCGGGCGCCTCCTCCAGCACTTTCTGGTGGCGGCGCTGCACCGAGCAATCGCGCTCGAACAGGTAGATGCAGTCGCCGAGCGTGTCGGCGAACACCTGGATTTCGATGTGGCGCGGACGCTGCAGGTATTTCTCCGCCAGCACCTTGTCGTCGCCGAAGGAGCTGATCGCCTCGCGCTTGCACGACGCCAGCGCGTCCTTGAACTGCGCCGAGTTCCCGATCACGCGCATGCCCTTGCCGCCGCCGCCGGCCGAGGCCTTGAGCAGCACCGGGTAGCCGATCTTGTCGGCCTGCGTGTGCAGGAAGTCGGCGTCCTGCCGCTCGCCGTGGTAGCCCGGCACCAGCGGCACCTTGGCCTTTTCCATCAGCGACTTGGCGGCGGACTTGGAGCCCATCGCGCGCATCGCCGACGCCGGCGGGCCGATGAAGACCAAACCGGCTTCGGCGCAGGCGTCGGCGAAGTCGGCGTTCTCGGACAGGAAGCCGTAGCCGGGGTGGATCGCCTGGGCGCCGGCGGCCTTGGCGGCGGCGATGATCTTGTCGCCGCGCAGGTAGCTTTCCTTGGCGGCGGCGGGGCCGATCAGCACCGCCTCGTCGCAGACGGCGACGTGCCTGGCGTCGGCGTCCGCCTCCGAGTAGACGGCGACCGTCTTGATGCCCATGCGGCGGGCGGTGGCGGCGACGCGGCAGGCGATCTCGCCACGGTTTGCGATCAGGATTTTGGTGAACATTTTTGGTCTCTCTCTATTCTTTGTTTTTTTGTTTTTTTTAACCCCGGACCCTGGACTACCAGGTTAGCAGCCGCACTTTTCCTTCGGCGCCGATTCCAGCACGGCGCCGCGGGTTTTGAGGCCCAGCTTGGCCAGCAGGTTGCGGTCGTCCTCCGCTTCCGGATTCTCGGTCGTCAGCAGCTTGTCGCCGTAGAAGATCGAGTTGGCGCCGGCCATGAAGCACATCGCCTGCACCGCCTCGCCCATCTGGCGGCGGCCCGCCGACAAGCGCACGCGCGCCTTCGGCATCGTGATGCGGGCGACGGCGATGGTGCGCACGAATTCGAACGGGTCCAGCGGGTCCATGCCGTACAGCGGCGTGCCTTCGACCTGCACCAGGTGGTTGACCGGCACCGATTCCGGATACGGGTTCAGGTTGGCCAGCTGCGCGATCAGGCCGGCGCGCTGCAGGCGCGTCTCGCCCATGCCGACGATGCCGCCGCAGCAGACCTTCAGGCCCGCCTCGCGGATGCGGCCCAGCGTGTCCAGGCGGTCCTGGTATTCGCGGGTCGAGATGACGTTGTCGTAGAACTCGGGCGCGGTGTCCAGGTTGTGGTTGTAGTAATCGAGGCCGGCGTCCTTCAGGCGCTGCGCCTGGCTTTCCTCCAGCATGCCCAGCGTGGCGCAGGTTTCCAGGCCGAGCGCCTTCACTTCGCGCACCATCTCCTCGACCTTGTCCATGTCGCGCTCCTTCGGGCTGCGCCAGGCGGCGCCCATGCAGAAGCGGGTGGCGCCGTTGTCCTTGGCCTGGCGGGCCGCGTCGAGCACCGTGTCGATGTCGAGGATCTTCTTGGCTTCGACGCCGGTGTCGTAGCGCGCCGCCTGCGGGCAGTAGCCGCAGTCCTCCTCGCAGCCGCCGGTCTTGATCGACAGCAGCGTGGCCAGTTCGACGTCGCCGTCCGGGAAGTTGAGGCGGTGCGTTTGCTGGGCCTTGAACATCAGGTCGTTGAACGGCAGGTCGAACAGCGCCATCACGTCTTCCAGCGGCCAGGTCGCCGCCGGCGGCAGGGTGATCGCCGCCGTCGGGCGGTGCAGGGAAACGGTTTTAGGTTCTTGGAGGGTGGTCAGGGACATCGTGTTTCCTTCTTCGTTCAAAGTTTGTTCCGGGTTGGCCAGTTGGGCAGCCCGGTAAAATCGATATGGGCGGCGGCCGCCTCGGCGCCCGGTTGCGCCAGGCGCGGGATGCGGCCCAGCAGCG
>DATMSN010001177.1:0-3450 GCA_035565375.1 Duganella sp.
GCTCGCGGGCGACGGCCGGCTCGCCGGCGATGGCGTCGATCGGCAGCAGTTTCGGGTCGAACAGGGGCTTGGCCAAAGCTGTCTCCATATAAAAAAAGGGCACCCCGTTAGGTGGTGCCCCTTCATCCAAACACAAGCGCGGCTATTAAGCGGCGGTTGCCTTCGCCACTGGGCGACGGTTTGGCAGTTTTTCCTTGATACGTGCCGATTTACCGGAACGATCACGCAGGTAGTACAGTTTAGCGCGACGTACGTCACCGCGGCGTTTCACTTCGATCGAAGCGATCAGCGGGGAGTACAGCTGGAACGTACGCTCGACGCCTTCGCCGGACGAGATCTTACGAACGATGAAGTTCGAGTTCAGGCCACGGTTACGACGGGAGATAACGACGCCTTCGTATGCCTGGGCGCGCTTGCGGGTGCCTTCGACGACGTTGACGTTGACGATCACGGTATCGCCAGGGGCGAAATCAGGGATCTTCTTGCCCAGACGAGCGATTTCTTCTTGCTCGAGTTGTTGAATCAGATTCATTTTAAGACTCCAAAAACCATCGTGCTGGCGCGCGATGAGTGCTGTTCAAACACTCGCCCAGTAGAGGATGGGGTTAAACAGGCGGACAACATGTCCGCAAGCTTCTACAACAACAGGTTTTTATAAACCTGCCAAAAATTTTTCGTCATGCTTGGTCAGCAGGCCGCTCGCGCGCGCCTTGACCAGCAGATCGGGGCGCTTGCGCGCGGTCGCCTCCAGCATGCGCTGGCGGCGCCATTTTTCGATCTCGGCGTGGTTGCCGCCCATCAGTACCGGCGGCACGCCCACCCCCTCATACGTTTCCGGCCGCGTGTAGTGCGGCGAATCGAGCAGGCCGTTGACGAAACTGTCCTCGATCGCCGACGCGTCCGTGTTCAGCACGCCGGGAATCTGGCGGATCACGGCATCCATCAAGGCCATCGCCGGCAGTTCGCCGCCGGACAGCACGAAGTCGCCGAGGCTGATTTCCTCGTCGACGCAGCGTTCCAGCAAACGCTGGTCCACCGCCTCGTAACGGCCGCACAGGATCACCAGGCCGGGTTCCCGCTTGAGCGCCATGACACGCTCGTGCGTCAACTGCTTGCCCTGCGGCGACATGAACAGCACGCGGGGCGCGGGCAGACCGGCATCGGTCTGGCGCTGCTTCGCCGCGTTGAGCGTCGCCTCCAGGGGCTTGGCCAGCATCACCATGCCGGGGCCGCCGCCATAGGGGCGGTCATCCACGGTGCGGTGATTGTCGGTGGTGAAATCACGCGGATTCCACAGCGACAAGCCACATTTATTCTGTTCGAACGCGCGCCGGGTGACCCCCGACTGCGTCAGTGCGGCGAACATTTCGGGGAACAGGGTCACGACATCGAATTGCATGGCGGGCCGCCCTTATGTTCTTTAGTAATCAAGGCCCCAGTCGACGGTGATCTTCTTCGCCGCCTTGTCCACCTTGATGATGAACGCTTCGACAAATGGGATCAGGCGCTCCTGCGCCGCAACCTCGGGTTTCGCCTTGGCGGCAGCATCTGATTCGGGGTTATCTGCTGAAGTGATGCGCAAGATCGACTGCGGACCGTTGCTCATCATGTCAGTCACCGTACCGAGGTGCTCACCTTGCAAATTCACTACATCCAGACCAATCAACTCGGTCCAGTAAAACTCGTCATCGGACAAGGCCGGGAAACGACTGCGCGGAACCGACACAGCGGCGCCCTTGAGCGCTTCCGCGACGTCCCGATCGGTCACTCCCACCAGCTGCGCGACCACGTCGCCGCCATGCAGTTTGCACTGCTTGACATCGACATCGTGCAAGCTTGGCTTGTCGATCCACCAGGTTTTCACCGCCAGGAGCGCATCCGCATCTTCCGAGAAAGGACGTATCCTCACCCAGCCAGCGACGCCGTAGGCACCGAAGACAAAGCCCACTTGTGCCAGATCGTCGGGGACTTGCACCCCGGATGCATTCTTATCGGTCAAACCAGCGGCCAGACTTAAACAGCTTTGTTCGACGCTACCAGGCGAGCGACGGTAGGCGACAGTTGTGCGCCAACCGATTGCCAGTGAGCCAGACGGTCAGCGGTGATGCGCAGTGGCACTTCGCCACCCTGCGCCATCGGGTTGTAGAAACCGATGCGTTCGATGAAACGGCCATCGCGGCGATTGCGCGAGTCGGTTGCAACGATGTTGAAGAACGGACGCTTCTTGGCGCCTCCACGAGCTAAACGAATAACGACCATAATATTTCCAAAAAGTGTGCTAGGACGGAAAAAGCCGCAAATTATAGCGCGCTTTGCCGCGAAGCAGCAAGCGTTGATGAAATAATCGGGCGAATTGGGGTAATCGAAGATTATCCCCCGTTCCGGCGCACGGGGCAATAGCCACTGCGATAAAAAGGTGGGCCGGGCCGGTATTATGACCGATACTGCATGCTTTCCGGCTATTTAATCGATAACCATGACGAATCCGCACCACACCACGCCTGCCGCCCGCCACAAAAACAAGACCGTCGCCGCCCTGCTGGCCTTCCTGTTCGGCGGGCTCGGCCTGCAGCGCCTGTATCTGCGCGGGCCGCGCGACCCCTGGCTGTGGGCGCACCTGGCCTGCCTGCCGGCGGCCTGGCTGGTCGCCACGCTGGCGCCGCAGGCGGACGGCTTCTTCAAGCTACTGCCGATCATGGTGTCCGGCCTGGTCGGCTTCCTCGAGGCGCTGGTGCTGGGATTGATGCCCGACGACAAGTGGGACAGGCGTTTCAACCCGGCGTCGGGCCGGCAATCGGATACGCATTGGCCGCTGGCCATCGTCCTGGTGGCGGCCATGATGCTCGGCGCCGGCAGCCTGATTGCCACGATCTCGCGATTATTTGACTTACTGTACACTGGTGGCGCATATGGCTAACAAGTAACAATAAGGAGACCTACCATGAACAAACGTTCAATCTTGCTGGCGATCACGCTGGCCGCCCTGACGTCCGCCGCGCAAGCCCAGACTCCAAAGCAGCATTACAACGCCGAAACCAAGCGCATCGCCACCCGTTACGCGGAAGACAAGAAGCTGTGCGCCGAGGAAAACGAATCGGGCGCCCGCATGCAATGCCTGCGCGACGCCAAGTCCGAATTCAACAAATCCAACACCCAAGCGAAAGCCGACTATAAAAACAGCGGCAACGCCAAGGCGGTCGCCAACTGCGTCGATTGCGGCCGGGTGACCTCGGTGGTCGAGGGCGAAAAGAAAGGTGAAGGCAGCGCGGTCGGCCTAATCGCCGGCGGCGTCGCTGGCGCCCTGCTGGGCAACCAGGTCGGCAGCGGCACGGGCCGCGACCTGGCCACCGTGGCCGGTGCCGTGGGCGGCGCCTATGCGGGCAAGCACATCGAAGGCAAGATGAAGACGACGAAGGTGTGGACCGTCAACGTGCGCTTTGAAAACGGCCG
>DATMSN010001178.1:0-4024 GCA_035565375.1 Duganella sp.
CCCATCTCCTCGGCCAGCGCGCGCGAAGCGGCCAGCCGCGTGCCCGCCGCCAGGGTGCCGTTGCGGATCGCCGCGCGCAGACATTCGTGCAGCATGCGCTGGCGTGGCCAGCTCCTGTGGCTGTGCTGCGCCGCGTAGCCGGTGATGAGCAGGGATAAATCCATTCGTGGCTCCATGAAATGATGTATTTCTGGACCTGTTTTCAGAGCCAGCAAGCCATTATATTGTTGTTTCACTCATTTTGGATGGAGATCATGACCGCAGCAGCCACCCCCGCCAGCCCCGCCGCACCAAGCGAACGCACCCGCGTGCGTCGCGGCGCCGCCAACGCGCAATACGACACCGCAACCCTGCACGCCATCATCGACGACGCCTACCTGTGCCACATCGCCTTCGCCGACGACAAGGGCTCGCACTGCATTCCGACCGCGTGCTGGCGCGAGGACGGGCATTTATACATCCACGGCTCGAACGGCAGCCGCATGCTCAAGCGCCTGACGGAAAGCGAGACCTGCGTGACGATCACGCATCTGGACGGCCTGGTGCTGGCGCGATCGGCCTTCAGCCATTCGATGAACTACCGCTCGGCGATGATCTACGGCCGCTTCGAGGTGGTCGGCGACGAAGGTGAACGCCATCGTTCGCTGGAGGCGTTCATGGAGAAGCTGGCGCCGGGGCGCCAGGCGCAAGTCCGGCCGGGCAACGACAAGGAATACGCTGCCACCACGATCATGCGCATACCGCTGGACGAAGCCGCGTGCAAGGTCCGCAGCGGCGGTCCGAACGACGACGAGGAGGACCTGCAATGGCCGGTGTGGGCCGGCGTGCTGCCCTGGGCGCGCACCCCGATGGCGCCGCAACGCGATACCGCGTGCACCGTCGAGGCACCCGATTACGTCCGCCAATGGCAATGTAGTACGACTACACAAATCAATGCCGAAGTGTAGTAAAAATACAACCGGACGGACTCCATCAGGCGTGTTTATCAAAATACACCCGCTTTTTGATGTCATAAGATAAAACTTAATTTGACTTGTTTTCTAGTTTTAATACAAGATCGGACTCAGGCGTCGTTAGAACGCCGACATCCGACCCCGTTTAAAACATCTGGAGACAGACAATGCAAGTTAGTCCACACCCGCGCGGCGTTCGCGCCGCGCTTCCCCTCACGCCCGTCGCCGCCGCCTGCGCGGTGCTGATCGCCGCCTTTTCCTCGCCAGCCTACGCGCAGACCGAGGCCACCCCGCAGGCCGGCGAGGCGGCGATCTCCAAGGTCGTGGTCTCGGGCATCCGGCGCGGCATCGAGGACGCCATCTCCGTCAAAAAAGAGTCGACCTCCATCGTCGAATCCATCTCCGCCGAGGACATCGGCAAGCTGCCCGACGTCAGCATCGCCGAATCGATCGCGCGCCTGCCCGGGCTGGCCGCGCAGCGCGTCGGCGGCCGCGCGCAGGTGATCAGCATCCGCGGCCTGTCGCCGGACTTCGCCACCACCTTGCTGAACGGCCGCGAGCAGGTCAGCACGGGCGACAACCGCAGCGTGGAATTCGACCAGTATCCGTCGGAGCTGCTCAGCGGCGTCACCGTCTACAAAACGCCGGACGCGGGGCTGGTGGGCCAGGGCCTGTCAGGCACCATCGACATGCAAACCGTCCGTCCGCTGGCCTTCCCGGGCCGTACGTTCTCGATCAATGTGCGCGGCGAGAAGAACTCGATGGGCAAGATCGCCGACACCAAGGACACCGGCCATCGCCTCAGCGCCAGCTACATCGACCAATTCGCGAACCGCACCGTCGGCATCGCGCTCGGCATCGCCAGCCTGGAGACGCCGATCCTGGAAAACCAGACAGGCACCTACGAGCCGTTCGACCAGACCCGCGTGGCGGGCGTCCCCGCCGGCACCTTCGTCACCGCCGGCGTCAAGGCGCTGGCCAAGAGCGGCACGCTCAAACGCACCGGCTTGATCGGCGTGCTGGAATACCGGCCGTCGAAGCAGTGGTCCAGCACCATCGACGTCTTCGCCTCCGAGTTCAAACAGGTGGACACCAACAACCAGTTCGAGGTCAATCTGGGCGGCTACAACGGCAGCAACAACCCGGTCGGCTTCAGCTACAACAGCACCAACATCGCCAACGGCACGCTGCTGGGCGGCACCGCCACCGGCGCCTACCCGCTGGTGCGCGGCCAGTACAACCACCGCAAGGACCAGATCCGCACCGCCGGCTGGGCCAACAAGTTCAACTTCGGCAGCTGGTCGCTGCTGGCGGACGCGAACTATTCGGAAGCCAAGCGCGATGAAACCTACCTCGAAAACAACCTGCAGCTGCAAAGCGCGACGGGCGGCGCCTTCAACGATCCGCTGATGACGGTGGGATGGAACATGGGCCGCTTCGCGACCATCGCCGGCAAACTCGATTACAGCGATCCGACCAAGCTGTTTACGGGGAATTCGATCTACGGCTACGGCAGCACCTACTCGCCGCATTTGAAGGACACGCTCAAGAGCTTCAAGCTGGCCGCCACGCTGCCTGCGCCGGACAGCCTGGACGCCTACCTGCGCGGCTTCGATGTCGGCATCAACTACAGCGACCGCACCAAGACCAAGCGCCAACCGTCCGGCGACCTGTTCGCCACCGGGAATCCGACCATCTCCAGCGATCTGCTGTACACGCCGGTGGACCTGGGCTTCGCCGGCGCCGGCGTCGTACCGTCGTGGAATGTGCCTGCGGTGATCGCCAAGTACTTCAACCCGATCAACTACAGCCTGGCCAACAACGCCGGCACCATCAGCCGCGCGTGGGACGTGCACGAAAAAATCACCACCGGCTACGCGCGCGCCAACATCGACAGCGAATGGGGCGGCGTCTCCGTGCGCGGCAACGTCGGCGCGCAACTGCTGCGCACCGACCAGTCCTCGGACTCGCTGTACGCCGACGCCGCCGGCGTGGCCCACCCCTACACCGATGGCAAAACCTACAACGACGTCCTGCCAAGCATGAATCTCGCCTTCGGCCTGCCGTCGGATCAAACGGTGCGCTTCTCGCTGGCCAAGCAAATCGCCCGTCCGCGCGTGGATGAACTCAACGCCGGCTTCAACTTCACCGTCGAAACCGGCACGCGCCTGCCGAGCGGCAGCGGCGGCAACGCCAAGCTCGATCCATGGCGCGCCAAGGCCGTCGACCTCTCGTGGGAAAAGTACTTCGCCAAGAAGGGTTACGTGGCGCTGGCGGGCTATTACAAAAAGCTCGACACCTACATCTACAAGTTCTCGGAAACGCGCGACTTCTCGCAGTACACGCCGGGCACCATCGCCATCAGCAACTCGGGGCAGTACACGACGTCCTATAACGGCAACGGCGGCTCGCTCAAAGGGGCGGAGCTGTCGGTGTCGGTGCCGCTGGAGCTGGTGACGCCCGTGCTCGACGGCTTCGGCGTCCTGGCCAGCACCTCGTACACCAAGAGCGGCATCGACATCAAGGAAGTCAACGCCTCGATCGGCAAGATCGAGCTGCCCGGCATGTCGCGGCACGTCACCAACGTCACGCTGTACTACGAAAAGGCCGGCTTCTCGACACGCGTGAGCACGCGCCGGCGCTCGGACTATGTCGGCGAGATCGGCAACTTCGCCGGCGACCGCCAACTGCGTTATGTGGTCGGCGACAGCCCGGTCGACTTCCAGATCGGCTACACCTTCAACGACGGCATGTACAAGGGGCTGGGGGTACTCCTGCAGGTCAACAACCTGACCAACGAAGCGTATGAAACCTACGCCAACAGCAAGGACCGTCAGCTGGAGTACGCCAAATACGGACGCACCGTTTTGTTTGGAGTGAGCTACAAGTTCTGACAGCCGACATGACCACGCGGTTGGCGGTTCGAGGATACACGTAGATACCGTCTTGATCGTCAAGACTAAAGGGCAAAATTTTTATCGTAAGCCCGTCCAGTCTTGACGACACCGAAGCACAAATGTGCAAGCTTGCGCATGGCGGCGCCAATGGCCGCCATTTTGGATTTGCCGCGC
>DATMSN010001179.1:0-4133 GCA_035565375.1 Duganella sp.
TTATCGCGGCATCCATTCGGACCCCAATCGCATGGCCGCCATCACCCTCGGCGCCATCGTCACTTTTCTCATCGCGCAGTTCTTCCCGATCGTCGAGGCGGCCGGGCTGAAGTGCCGCGTGCTGCCGATCGCCAGCGCCGACTATCCGACGCCGGCCCGGCGTCCGCAATACTCGGTGATGTCGTCCGAGAAGCTGATGACGCGCTTTTGCCATTTGCCGGAGTGGAAAGAGGCGCTGCGGCTCTGCCTGGACTGATAACGGTCCGGCCCGTGTAGCAATGGTGGACCTGACCCCGGAGTTGGGCCGCGGAGTCGGGCCGTTATTTGTATCGATTGGTAAGCAATCGCGCCTTACCGATTTCCTGCTGCTATGATGCCGGCGCATCGTCATAACCGGCCCGTGCGCCCGTGATCGTTCCCGCCGTTGCAAACGCGACCGATGTTGGACGCGGATGCGCCGATCGCCGTTATCAATTCAGGATTGCCGTGGCCAATCCGGTACAATCGCGGGTTAGCGTGCCGATCCCCCCGGCGGACGAAGACTCGCCTCTGTACCGGTCAGCGCATCCGGTAATTTTGTATAGATAAAATATGTTTTCCTTTTTACTGAGCTTTATCGCTTCCGCGCTGCTTACCCTGCTGGTCATAAAAGAATCCAGATTGCACGGTCCGGCACTGGATTCCGATTTCCTCGGCGTCCAGAAAGTGCATGCCCACCACGTGGCGCGGATAGGCGGCTTGTCGATCTTTTTGTCGGTCGCGCTCAGTTCCACCATTTCCATCTGGCGCGTGCCGGCCATGGGCAACTGGCTGTTCTCGCTGCTGGCCTGTTCCACCGTCGCCTTCGTCGGCGGCATCGTCGAGGATTACACCGGCCGCGTCAGCGCCACGCGCCGGCTGCTGCTGACCATGGCCGCCGCCGCCCTCGGTTACTTCCTGCTCGACGCGCGCATCGACCGCATCGACTTCCCGTTCGCCGCCTGGCCGATCGAATATGTGTGGATCACGCTGCCGCTGACGGTGCTGGCGGTGGCCGGCGTGGCCAACGCCGTCAATATCATCGACGGGTTTAACGGCTTGGCCAGCGTGGTGTGTATTTGCATGCTGCTGTCGCTCGGTTATGTCGCGTTGCAGGTCAACGATATGTTCGTGCTGATCGCCGCGCTGATGGTGGCCGGCGCCACCGCCGGTTTCCTGATCTGGAATTATCCGGTGGGGATGATATTCCTCGGCGACGGCGGCGCTTATTTCATCGGCTTTATGCTGGGCGAACTGGCATTGCTGTTGGTGATGCGCAATCCGCAGGTTTCCACTTGGTACGCGGCGTTGTTATTAATATATCCGACATTTGAAACCTTGTTCTCGGTTTATCGACGCATGTTTGTGCGCGGCAAATCCCCCGCCATGCCGGACGGTATCCACCTGCATAGCCTGATCTTCCGCCGCGTCGTCCAATGGGCGGTCGGCCGCAAGGAGGCGCGCGCGCTGATCCGCCGCAATTCGCTCACGTCACCGTATTTGTGGATGTTTTCGCTGATGGCGGTGATACCGGCCACGGTATTCTGGCGCCACACCTGGGTATTAATGGTGTTTTGTATTTTGTTCATTAGTAGTTACATATGGATTTATGTGCGCATCGTCCGCTTTAAGGCGCCGCGCTGGATGATACGCCATAAGAAAATGTGATTTTTCCGGCTTGATGTAATATATTCGCGCAGCGTTATTATTATCATCTCTGGAAGGAAAGCCCAATGGACCTGTCGAATATGTCTTCCGCCGATTTGCGGAGTCTGCAAGAACAACTCAAACGCGAATTGAAACAGCGCGAGAGCCAGGATTTGGCCGAGGCGCGCGAGAAAATCTTCGCCATCGCCGAGAGCGTCGGCGTGCCGCTGAAGGAACTGGTCGGCGCCGCCACCACCGCCCGCGGCGGCAAAAAAACCGGCTCGGTGGCGCCGCGCTACCGCAATCCGGCCGACGCCTCCCAGCAATGGACCGGCCGCGGCCGCCAGCCGAAATGGGTCAAGGATTGGCTGGACGCCGGCAACGACATCGCCGGCTTGAAGGTTTAAGCGGTTTTACCGCAGGTCGCGGGCCGGCGGGGCTTGCCTGTCGCCGGTATCGGACTTACACTGCGCACTTGCATATGGTGTCCCCACGCTGGCGGCACCGACTTTTCCCTCTAATCCGCGTCCACGGCAAGGCGGTCCGCTTGGCTTCGCCCCGCCTTGTCCTGGCACGCACACGCTAAATCCAGTATGGTCTCCTTATCCAAAACGATCTTCAAAGCTTACGACATTCGCGGCATCATCGATAAAACCCTGGATGCGGGCGTCGCGCGCCAGATCGGGCAGGCGTTCGGCCAGGCCGCGCTGGCCAAGGGCGAGACCAGGGTGGTGATCGGCCGCGACGGCCGTTTGTCCGGCCCGTCGCTGGCGGCGGCGCTGGCCGAGGGCCTGCAGGCGGCCGGCGTCGACGTGATCGATCTGGGTGTGGTGGCCACGCCGATGGTCTACTTCGGCACCAACGTGCTGGGCGCGGCGTCGGGCATCATGGTCACCGGCAGCCACAATCCGCCGGATTACAACGGCTTCAAGATGGTGCTGGCCGGCGAGGCGATCCACGGCGACGCCATCACCTCGCTGTACCAGCGCATCGTCGACCATGACGGCTCGTCGGCGCCTACCAAGGGTAGCTACGGCACCCACGACATCCGCGCCCAGTACCTCGAGCGCATCATCGGCGACGTCAAGCTGGCGCGCCCGATCAAGATCGCGGTCGACTGCGGCAACGGCGTCGCCGGCGCCTTCGCCGGCGACCTGTATCGCGGCATGGGCTGCGAGGTGGTCGAGCTGTTCTGCGAAGTGGACGGCAACTTCCCCAACCACCACCCCGATCCGGCGCACCCGGAAAACCTGCAGGACCTGATCCGCGCGCTGCAAGAGACCGACGCCGAAATCGGCATCGCCTTCGACGGCGACGGCGACCGCCTGGGCGTGGTGACCAAGGATGGCCAGATCATTTATCCGGACCGCCAGATGATGCTGTTCGCCGCCGACGTGTTGACACGCCATCCGGGCGAGCAGATTCTGTACGACGTCAAGTGCACCCGCCACCTGGCGCCGTACATCGCCAAGCACGGCGGCGTGCCGCTGATGTACAAGACCGGCCACTCGCTGGTCAAGGCCAAGCTGCGCGAGACCGGCGCCCCGCTGGGCGGCGAAATGAGCGGCCATATCTTCTTCAAGGACCGCTGGTACGGTTTCGACGACGGCCTGTACTCGGGCGCGCGCCTGCTGGAGATCCTCACCCGCGAGGCCGATCCGTCTGCGCTGCTCAATTCCCTGCCGCAGTCGGACAGCACCCCCGAGCTGCACCTGCACCTGAACGAAGGCGAAAACGTCATCGTCATGGACAAGCTGCGCGCGGACGCGGAATTCCCTGGCAACGTGCAGATCATCACCATCGACGGCCTGCGCGTGGAATACGAGGACGGCTTCGGCCTGGCGCGTTCGTCCAACACCACGCCGGTGATCGTGATGCGCTTCGAGGCGGAAACGCCGGAAGCGCTGGCGCGCATCCAGGGCCAGTTCAAGAGCGTGATCCTGGCCGCCAAGCCGGACGCGCAACTGCCCTTCTAAGCGATGTCCCCGCATCCGGGCGATGGCAAGCCGTTGAACATCCTGCTGGTGCGCGTCTCCTCGCTGGGGGACGTGCTGCACAACCTGCCGATGGTGGCCGATATCGCCCGCCACTTCCCCGACGCGAACATCGACTGGGTGGTGGAGGAGGGCTATGTCAGCCTGGTGCGCCTCAACCCCCGCGTGCGCAATGTCATTCCGTTCGCGCTGCGGCGCTGGCGCAAAAGCCTGGGCAAGCCGGAAACGCGCGCCGAGATCAAGGGCTTCTTCCACGCCTTGCGCCAGCAGCGATACGACTACGTGTTCGACACCCAGGGGTTGCTCAAGACCGGCATCATCATGGGCGCCGCGCGGGTGGTCAAGGGCGGCCGCAAGGTCGGCCTGGCCAACGGCAGCGAGGGCTCCGGCTACGAGGGCGTCTCCCGCATTTTTCATCATTCGAGCATCCCGACCGACCCGCGCACGCACGCGGTGGCGCGCGGCCGCCTGGTG
>DATMSN010001180.1:0-6851 GCA_035565375.1 Duganella sp.
GGTGGACGTGGTCGACGTCACCGGCGCGGGCGACGCCTTCTCGGCCGCCGTCTGCTGGTCGTTGTACCAGGGCGGCGAGGACCTGACGCTGGCCTGCCGGCGCGGGCTGAAGGCCGCCGCGATGACGCTGGAAAGCCACGACACCGTCTCGCCCATGCTGGCCGCCGACGTGCTCGACGAAATCCAGGACTTCGGTCCGACGCCGGTTCCGCCGCGCCCTTCCGCGATCTATTCCGATTTCGAGCCTCCGCTCTTTCCCCATAAGGACTGACCCATGCACCAATTCCTGCTGTTCTCCGCCGAGGTGGCGGCCGCCCGCGCCGCCGGCAAACCGATCGTCGCGCTGGAATCGACCATCATCTCGCACGGCATGCCGTATCCGCAAAACGTGCAAATGGCGCGCGAGGTCGAGCAGATCATCCGCGACGGCGGCGCCGTGCCGGCCACCATCGCCATCATCGGCGGCAAGATCTGCATCGGCCTGTCGGAGGAGCAGCTCGAATTGCTGGGCACCTCGCCCGAGGCGATGAAGGTCAGCCGCCGCGACCTGCCCTACGTGCTGGCGCAATCCAAACTGGGCGCCACCACGGTGGCGGCGACGATGATCTGCGCCCAACTGGCCGGCATCCAGGTGTTTGTCACCGGCGGCATCGGCGGCGTGCACCGCGGCGCGGAAACCAGCTTCGATATCTCGGCCGACCTGCAGGAGCTGGCGCGGACCTCGGTGGCGGTGGTGTGCGCCGGCGTCAAATCGATCCTCGACATCGGCCTGACGCTGGAGTACCTGGAAACGCACGGGGTGCCGGTGGTCAGCGTCGGCCAGCGCGGCTTCCCCGCCTTCTTCACGCGCGAGAGCGGCTTCAACGCCGACTTCCAGCTCGACACGCCGGCCGAACAGGCGGCCTTCATCCAGGCCAAGTGGCAGCTCGGCCTGGCCGGCGGCGTCGTCGTCGGCAATCCGGTGCCGGAGGCGGAGGCGATGCCGAAGGCGGAGATCGACGCCATCACCGTCCAGGCGCTGGGCGAGGCGGACGCGCAAGGCGTCACCGGCAAGAACGTCACGCCCTTCCTGCTCGGCCGCATCAAGCAGTTGACCGAAGGCCGCAGCCTGGCCACCAACATCGCGCTGGTCAAGAACAACGCCCGCTGCGGCGCCGCGCTGGCCTGCGCCATGCAATCGCACTAATCGAGCCAACCGACCCAAGCCCGCCATGTCCATCGACCTGAAACAACTGAGGTACTTCCTGGCCGTCGCCGAGGAAAAGAGTTTTAGCCGCGCCGCCGAGCGCCTGCACATCTCGCAACCGCCCCTCAGCCAGCAGATCATGAAACTGGAGAGCGAGCTGGGTGTCAAACTGTTCGCCCGCACCACCCGCACCTTCGAGCTGACGGTGGCCGGCAAGGCGCTCATGAGCGAGGCCTCCGACCTGCTGGCGAAGATGCGCATGACGATCGACACCATCCGCCAGATCGACCGCGGCGAGGTGGGACGCCTGCGCGTCGGCATCGTCGGCTCGGCGATGTGGGGGCCGATACCGAGCTTGCTGGAGGAGTTCCAGACCAAGTACCCGCGCGTGACCTGGACCCTGCACGAACTGGGGCCGACCTTGCAATACGAAGCGCTGCGCGCCAAGCAGGTGGACGTCGGTTTCTGGCGCGAGCCCAAACTCGACGAGGACGATCTGAGGCAGGACAACCTGCGCCAGGAGCTGTGCTTCCGCGAGGACGTGTGCGTGGCCATCAACGAGCACCACCCGCTGGCCAAGGAGGAAGCGATCGAATTGATGGACATCGCCGACGAACCGATGCTCACGCTGGCGCTGGACAAGTCGTCGTTCCCGCGCTACCTGATCCAGTGCTGCGTGAAGGCCGGCTTCCAGCCGACGATCTTCCAGGAGGCGTCGGAGCCGCAAACCCTGCTGGCGATGGTGGGCGCGGGGCTGGGCGTGGCGCTGCTGCCGGAGACCACCAGCCGTATCGGCTGGCCCGGCGTGGTGTTCGTGCCGATCCGCAGCAACCCGCCGTCGGCCAATCTGTACATCACCTACACCACGCTGGACGACGCCCCGGTGGTGCGGGCGTTCCTCAACATCCTCAACCCCTCGAAACCCGCACAGCCCGGGGTCTGACCCCAAAGGGTCAGACCCCTGCGGCCGGCGGCGGCGTCGGAGTTCGCGGCGGCGGCGCCGGAGGGTTAGTGCGTCACCCCGCCGGCCTCGCGCACATCGACGGTGTGCGCGAGCGTGGTGCGGATGGCGATGCGCAGGCCTTCGACCATGTCGTCGAGCCGCATGCTGGCGGAGCCGGGATGGCGGGCCGCCTGCTGCGGCAGATACGGAATGTGGATGAAGCCGGCGCGCATCGTCGTGCCCCACTCGCTGGCCTGGTGCATCAAGCCGTAGAACACGTGGTTGCAAACGAAGGTGCCGGCGCTTTGCGACACGGACGACGGCAGGCCGGCGTCGCGCAGCGCCTGCACGATCGCCTTGATCGGCAAGGTGGAGAAGTAGGCGGCGGGACCGCCGGTGACGATGGGCTGGTCGACGATCTGGCGCATCTGGTTGTCCACGATGGGCGCGTCGTCGATGTTGATGGCGATCCGCTCGACCGACAGATCGACGCGGCCGCCGGCCTGGCCGACCGCGATCACGATACTCGGGTGCAGCTCCTCCAGCGCCTGGTGCATCGCCTTTCTCGCTTGCCCGAACACGCACGGCAGCTGGCGCGCATGCACGACAAAATCGCCTTCATGCCAGCCCTCCAGGGCGCGCACCGCCTCCCATGAAGGGTTGATCGTCTCCTGGTTGAAGGGCTCGAAACCAGTCAACAATATGATCTTTTTCATCAGCTTTACTCCACACTCGACTTCCAGGCTGCTACTCTAACCTAAATGATTGTCGTTTATATGTTCAGAAGAAAATACAGTAGTGTAATATTGGCAAGCAATAGCGGCAGCGCCGTCGCCACCTGGATTTTGACGACGGCGTTCTTGTCGGGCAGGTCGAGCAGCGCCGCCGGCACGATGTTGAAATTGGCCGCCATCGGCGTCATCAAGGTGCCGCAGTAGGCGCTGAACATGCCGATGGCCGCCATGACCGCGGGGTTGGCGTGGTACACGCCGACCAGCACCGGGATGCCGACACCGCCGGCGATCACCGGGAAGGCCGCGAAGCCGTTACCCATGATGATGGTGAACAGCGCCATGCCGACGCAGTAGACGGCCACCGCCACCAGCTTCACATCCATATTGATATACGACGTGACCACGTGCGCCACGGCCTTGCCCATGCCCGCCTCGGTGAACAACAGGCCGAGCACCGCCAGCATGTGCGGCAGCACCACCGCCCACCCCAGATGATCGACCAGCCGGCGCGATTCGCGCATCGCCTGCAGCGGCGTGGCGCGCGTCAGCCAGCACGCGGTGGCGACGGCGAACAGCGAACCGCAACCGAGGCTCACCAACGTGGTGTTCTTCGGATCGAGCAGGAACAGGCCGTCGAATTTTACTTCCTTCAGCAAGGTCGAACCAATCATCGTCGTGATTGGAATGATCAGCGCGGGGATCAGCAGCTTGTGGCCGAGCGAGCGCGCGCTGTCGCGCCGCTGTTCCGGGGTACGCTCGCCGTAGCGGCCCAGCGCGACGCCGCCGAAGCCGGCGATCAGCGCCATCACCACCATCAGCGCGCCGGCGGCCACCGGCGTCAAGCGCTCGCCGGCCAGATACACCACCGCGTACAGCGCCCAGAACAACGCGCTCGAATAGCGCTTGGGATTGTGGCGGTCGCGCAGCGCCATCAGCGCGACCAGCAGCAGGATCGCGCCGAGCACGATGTAGAAGAAATCGAGCCTCAGTATCATGGCCGGCCCTTCATCATCGCGCGGGCGATGTGCGCGTCGAGCCGGTGCAGGCGCCATGAATGGATGACGAACGCCGTCACCGCCGTCGGGATGCCCCACAGCGCGATGTGCAGCGGATCGACCTCCAGCCCCTCGCCGCGCAGGATGGTTTGCATCAGCACGATGGCGCCGAAGGCCACGAACACGTCCTCGCCGAAGAACAGGCCGACGTTGTCGGTGGCGGCGGACATGGCGCGGATGCGGTGGCGCAGCGCGTCGGTCAGCGCCGGGTAGCGGTTCTCGGCCGCGCCCTCGGCCATCGGCGCGATCAGCGGTCGCACCATGTTCGGATGGCCGCCGATGCTGGTCAGGCCGAAGGCGGCGCTGATTTCGCGGATCGCCAGATAGACGATCAGCAGGCGGCCGGTGGTGGCGGACTTGATGCGCGCGATCGACGCCTGCGCGTGCTCCTTCAAGCCGTAGCGCTCGAGCAGGCCGATGGCCGCCAGCGGCAGCAGCAGGATCAGCGGCAGATTGCGGGTCTTGATGAAGGCCGCGCCCAGCACCGCCAGCAGGTGTTCGACGTCCATCGACGCGGCGAACCCGGTGACGGCGCAGGCGGCGATCACCACCAGCACCGGATGCGCGCGCAGCGCGAAGCCGAGCACGATAACGGCCACGCCCAGCAGCGGCCACAAGTTGACAGTGTGATTCATCTGAACTCCAGAGGATGAAAAAATCCCCGCGCACCTTGCGATGCGCGGGGATTTGGCATGGCCTGACCTTAGAAGTTGACCTTGAAGGTCGCGCCCCAGGTGCGCGGCTCGTTCAGCATGCCGGTCAGGTTGTCGAACTCGATCGCGCTCAACAAGACGATCTTGTTGGTGATGTTGCGGCCGAACGCGGCCACTTCATACTTGCCGTCGCCCCATTTGTAGCCGACCCGTACGCCACCTTCGACCAGCGACTTGGCCCGGTATTCCGGCGCCGTGTACAGGAAGAAGTTGTAGCCGCTGCGGTAGCTCCAGTCGGTCAGCGCGTACAGCTCGCCGTTGCCGACGTCGGTGCTGTACTTGAGCGTGAAGTTGGCCTGGTGGCGCGGCGCGCGCGGCAGGTCGTTGCCGTCGATCAGGACGTTGCCCGGGAAGCCGACGGCCACCGGATCGGTCGGGGTGCAGCCCAGCCCGGCATTGTTGGCGAGGTTGCCGCAATACTGGACGCGCACGCGCGGGTCCTTGATCTCGGTGTCGTTGAAGCTGTAGCCGGCCGTGGTGCTGAAGCCGTAGCCCAGGTTGGCCTGGAAGTCCAGCTCGACGCCCTGGCCGGTGACCTTCTCGGCGTTGAGCAGCTGGTTCATGTTGATCGTGCCGCTGCCGGCGGTCAACTGCTTGTCCTTCACGCGGTACTGGAACACGGCCGCGCTCAGGCGCGCGCGCTTGTCGAACAGGTCCTGCTTGACGCCGGCCTCGTACGACAACGCCTTCTCGGCGCCGGCCATCGACGGCACGTCGGTCAGGCCGTTCAGGCGGCCCTGCATCGACGGCGCGCGGTAGCCGGTGGCCACGCGGGCGAACAGGTTGGTGTTCTTGTCCAGCTCATAGGTGCCGCTCAAGTCCCAGCTGACGTTGTGCGAGGTGCTGCTCAGCGCGTGCGGCACCGTCACCAGCACGTTGGCGGCGTTGAAGTCGGTGCGCGAGGCCTGGAAGTCCTTGTTGTCGTCGGTGTAGCGCAAGCCGCCGCGCAGTTTCAGCTTGTCCGAGACGGTGTAGTTGAGCGAGCCGAAAGCGGCCCACGACTTGGCGTCCTGGAACTGGCGCGCGTAGGCGGTGTTCTGCGGGTTGCCCGCGGCGAAGGAATTGAAGCTGATGCTGTCGATCTGGATGTTCTCCTTGAAGTAGAACAGCCCGCCGATCCATTGCAGCGGCCCCTTGTAGTTGGACTCGGCGCGGAACTCCTGCGAGAACTGCTTATGGTTGGGCAGCAAGTCCGCCGTCTCGACCGGGAACGGAATCCGCCCCGGGCCGTACGGTGGCGCGAACACGGCGCCGTAGCCGCCGTCGACGTCGGCGCGGCTGTTGAACTTGAGCTTTTCGTAGCCGGTGATCGAGTGCAGCGTGATGTCGCCCAGGTTGTACTTCAGGCGCATGCTGCCGCCCTTGGTTTCCAGCTTCTGGTAGTTGACGCCGTCGGTCGGGTAGGAGCCGTAGTCGAAGCCGTCGACGATGTCGTTGGTGCCCTGCTTGATGATGTTGGCGCGGAACAAGGTGGCGCTGCCGTGGTAGTTGCGCTGGTGGTAGTTAAACAGCGCGCTCAGGTCCTTGTTCGGCTGCACCAGCGCCTGCAGGCGGAAGGCGTTGTCGCCGTAGCCTTCGAAGTCCTGGGTGCCCTTGCCCGGGGTCGGGTTGGTGTTGTGCACGCGGTCGTCGCGGTGCTGGCTGGTGCCGGAGAAGCGCAGCGCCACGGTGTCGCTGACCGGGAAGTTGAAGGCGCCTTCGACGTTCTTGGCCGAGTAGTTGCCGATGCCCAGCTGCAGATAGCCTTCCTGCTTGAACACCGGCTTGGCCGAGTCGAACTTGATCACGCCGGCCGGCGAGTTGCGGCCGAACAAGGTGCCCTGCGGGCCGCGCAGCACCTCGACCTGCTCGACGTCGAACACCGGGAAGCCCTTGAGCATGGCGTTTTCCTGGACGATGTCGTCCATCACGTAGCCGACCGGCTGCGAGGCGTTGAGGTCGAAGTCGGTGTTGCCCAGGCCGCGGATGTAGAAGCGCGGGAAGGCGCGCCCGTAGTCGGATTCGATGTTCAGGGAGGGCGAGCGGCCCGACAGCACGCGGATGTCGCCGGCGCCGGAGGTCAGCACGTCGAGCTTGTCGCCCTTGATGGTGGCGATCGACATCGGCACGTCCTTGATGTTTTCCGCGCGGCGCTGGGCGGTGACGATCACGGTCTCCAGCTGGCCCTTGGAAGCCGGGGCGGTGGTCGCGGCCGCGGCGTCTTGTCCCTCGGCGGCGGCC
>DATMSN010001181.1:0-1646 GCA_035565375.1 Duganella sp.
GGCAGCGCCTCTTCATCGAACAAAGAAAGATTATGGGAACTCATATGATTGTCAATCAGATCATCGAGCCCCCATTTTACTTAGTTGGGGTATTTATTCACAACCTCTACGTGATTCCGATGGCCACTTACGCCGGGACGCCGTCAACGGCGCGGCCGGCGCGCTTACTTCGCCGGCATGGGCGGCGTCAACGCCTGGATCGCCGCCGAGACGTACACCAGCGGCGCGTTCCAGTTGATGGCGATCTCGTTGCTGGCGTAGGAGCAGGCGTCGTCCAGCCATGACTTGGCCGGCAGCGGCGACGGATAGGACGCGCGGCAATCGCCCTTGTCCTGCTGGCCAGGCTGCGGGCCGCCGACGAGGAAGCCGGGCACCGGCGCGTCGATGCCGTCCGCCACCGACGGCCGGTGGTGCGGATGTAGCGCCGACCTGGCGCCGTAGCCGGTGACGAAGGACGTATCGACGGCATTGCGGCCGAGCACATAGTCTAGGCCGGACTGGGCCGCGCTCAAATACTCGGGTTTGCCGTTCAGGCGGTAGCCCTGCACCAGCATCATCGCCTGGTTCAACGCCACGGCGCTGCTGCCCCAAACGTAATCGGCCGTTTGCATGGTGACGCCGTAGGCCGATTGCTTCCACGCCTGCGCCAGGGCGGCGGCCAGGCCGTCTATCCTGGAAGCGATCAGCGCCTGGTCGGCCGCCGGGCTCAGTTGCTTGCGGTGGCGCGCCAGCGACATCCACGCCAGCCCGCGCACGTCGCTCCAGGACGGCACGGTCGCCTGCACCGCCGGCGCCCGCATCGCCTTGTAATAGGCGTCGTCGCCGGTGCTGATATACAACTCGGCCGCCGCCCATGCGAACTCGTCGCTCACATCGGCATCGCCGTACTCGCCGGTGCGGATGTCCTGCGGCTGCCGGTAATAGACGGCCGGATGGCTTTGCGCCCATTGCCACGCCGCCCTCGACGCCGCCAGCATCTTTGCCGGCATCCCGCGCAGCTGGCCGTCATACGGCTTGAGCACGCGGCTGGCGGTCGCCATGACGGCGGCGAAGTCGAGCGCCGCCGCCGTGGTCTTTTGCACCACGTAGCGCTGCTGTACGGCCTGGTCCGGCATCACCATGCCGTCGAAGGCCTTGTCGGTCAGCTTGTGATAGACGCCGCCGTCGGCCGGGTCCTGCATCGTGAGCATCCACTCCAGGTTCCACAACGCTTCATTGAGGATGTCGGGAATGCCGTTGCCGCTTTCGGGAATGTTGAGGTTTTGCGCCTTGTGGAAGGCGGCGAAGTCCTCGAACGAGGCCAACAAGGTGTAGGTCGTGATCCCCGAGTTGACGATGTATTTATTGTAGTCGCCGGCGTCGTACCAACCCTTGGGGCTGGAGATGACGGTCCCGGCCGGACGCGCCGGCGACGCCGCCGATTCGTGGACCAGCACGCGGGTGTCAGGATGGCCGGCCTTGCGGGCGAAGACGCCGGCGTATTTTTCGGGCAAGGCGATGCCGGCGCGGTTTAAATAGTAGGCCTTGATCGCGGCGGCGTTGAGCGCCTGGTAGGCATCGGCGCCGACCGTGAACGGCGCCGAATCGGGCAAGCCCGGCACCCGCAGCTGGTAACGCCCGGGCGCCACCAGTTCGCTGAAGCCGGC
>DATMSN010001182.1:0-1832 GCA_035565375.1 Duganella sp.
CCCCGCCTCAAGCGGCTGGCGGCGCTGTGCTCGGGCGCGTTCTTCCTGGCGGCGGCCGGCGTGCTGGACGGCAAACGCGCCACGACGCACTGGAGCGTGGCCGACCGCTTGCAGGCCGATTTCCCGTCGATCATGGTCGAAGCCGACGCGATCTTCATCCGCTCCGACAATTTGTGGACGTCGGCCGGTGTAACGGCCGGCATCGATCTGGCGTTGGCGCTGGTGGAGGAGGACTTCGGCCGCGACCTGGCGCTGGAGGTGGCGACCGAGATGGTGGTGTACCTGAAGCGCCCCGGCGGACAGTCGCAGTTCAGCGCGCATCTGCTGAGCGAACGCACGGCCAAGCCCAACATCCGCGACATTCAAAACTGGATACTGGACAATCTGCACGAGAAGCTGTCGGTCGCGCAACTGGCGCAGCGGGCGATGATGAGCGAGCGGCACTTCACGCGCGTGTTCCAGCAGGAGGTGGGGATGAGCACGCAAGCGTTCATCGAGGGCTGCCGCTTCGAGCGGGCCACGCAATTGCTGGCCGATCTCGCGCTGCCGATCAAGACGGTGGCCGCGCGCGCCAGCTTCAGCGACGAAGCGCACATGCGGCGCGTGTTCCAGAAAAAGCTGGGCATCACGCCCAAGCTGTACCGCGAACGTTTCGCCACCACCGGCATCGCGTAATTCACTCCGGGGTTGACCCCGGAGTTCGCCCCTCAATGCGCGCCCGCGCTCGAGAATACGTTCATGATCACCACGCCGGCGACGATCAACGCCATGCCGATCAAGGCCGGCGCGTCCAGCTTTTGGCCGAACACGGCCCAGCCGACCGTCGTGATGAGGACGATGCCCACGCCCGACCACACCGCGTAGGCGATGCCGACCGGTATCGAGCGCAACGTCAACGACAGAAAATAAAACGCCACCCCGTAGCCGACCAGCACGATCGCCGACGGCACCAGCCTGGAAAATCCGTCACTCGATTTGAGCGCGGACGTCGCGATCGTTTCCGCGACAATTGCGATGCCCAGCATCAGCCATTTATTCATTGCGTACCTCCCTGTCGAGCGCCCAGTATGCATAACTTTCGCCGTGGGAACCAGTCTGTTCAAACGCGAAAAGCTGTGCGCAAATCAAGCAATTTCCGTCACATAAATCGCGCCCAGCCCGCTTGATTCGTTACCACGAGCCCGCATGATCGCCGTCAAATTTGCGAGGGAATCCGGCTCCTATACTGAACTCTCGACGTCAGCCGTAGACGCGCCCTTCCCCCGCACCGCACCAGCGAGTTCATATGCCCACCGCCCACATCGTCACCGCAGCGACCGTCCTTTGGCTCGGCTGCGCATGCGCCGCGGCCGCCGCCGGGCCGGAACCGGCGGCCGGCGTGGTGACCGTGCAGACGGTGACGATCGCCGGCCACGATTTCTCCCAATACTTCCTGGCCGCCTGGCGCGACAAGGAAGGCAGCGAGCACTACACGCTGTCGATCAACGAGCGTCCGTCGGCGCGCCTGGGCAGCGAGGTGTGGATCGGCTTCGCCCAGCGCCGCGTGTTCCAGACCCGCCTGCCGCCGGCCCGCGCGGCCATCCGTTCGCTGAGCGAGAACGCGGCCGAGACGGTCTGGCAAACGGTGCTGCAAACCGACGCCGAGCGCAAGCTGTTCCGGGACGCCGACCTGGCCCCCGACGAATTCTGACACCGCCAACACCGAGGAGTCCGCCATGCCCATCTTCCGCCCGCCCCGCCACGCCCGGACCGCCCCGTGGACGGTTTTGCTTGCCGCCATGCTGGCCGGCGGCGCCGGCGCGACCGACCTGGTCTACCAGCCGGTCAACCCG
>DATMSN010001183.1:0-4745 GCA_035565375.1 Duganella sp.
CGACGCCAGCGCCGACGCGCTGACGCTGGCGCGGCTGCCGCTGGCGCAAACGCCGATGGCCGGGCGCTCGGTGATGTCGATGCATGTCGACCGGCGCCACTGGCTGTGGATCGGCAGCGATGAAGGCGTGGCCGTCTGGAGCGGCAAGGCCTGGCGCGTGCTCAATCAGCAGAGCGGCCTGATATGGAACGACAGCAACCAGTACGCGATCTTCGAGGATACCGACGGCTCGATGTGGATCGGCACCAGCAGCGGCGCCTCGCATATCGTGCATCCGCAGGACCTGTTCGTGCCCAGGGAGCTGGCGCTGCGGATCGAGTCGGTGGACTACGACGGCAACGCGCTGGGCGTGAGCAAGGCGCAGATGATCGCCTGGAGCGGCGGGCCGCTCGAGGTGCGGCTGGCGGTGCTGTCGTTCCAGAACCACGAGGCGCTGCGCTTCCGCTATCGGCTCAAGGGACTGGAGAGCGCGTGGACGGTCACCGACACCGCGACGCTGCGCTATCCGGCGCTGGCGCCGGGACGCTACGTGCTGCAGGTGGAAGCCGAGAACACCATGCTGCAGGCGGCGGCCAGGCCGATCGAGCTGCCGTTGACGATCATGCCGCCGTGGTGGCAAAGCGGCTGGTTTTACTCCGGCTGCGCGCTGCTGGCGCTGACCCTGGCCTGGCTGCTGTACCGCTGGCGCCTGCGCGGCATCCTGCGCCGCAGCGCCGCGATGGAGCAGCTGGTGCGCGAACGGACGATGGAGCTGGAGGCCTCGCGCGAGGAGCATCGTATGCGCTCGCTCAAGGACGGCCTGACCAAGGCCTGGAACCGGGTCGCGATCATGGAGATGATCGGCCAGCAGATCGCCGCCACGACGGGCGGCGGCGGCAGTTTCATGGTGGTGCTGCTGGACCTTGACCACTTCAAGCGCATCAACGACACCCATGGCCACCTGGCCGGCGACGCCGTGCTCAAAGAGTTCGTGCGGCGCCTGTCGGACCGCCTGCGCGGCTCCGACGTGGTGGGACGCTATGGCGGCGAGGAATTCATCCTGCTGCTGCCCGGCCTGTACGCCGGCGGCGGCGAGCAGCGCATCCGCGACCTGCACCGGGAAATCTGCGCCGAGCCGGTGGTGCTGGAGGAGGGCGTCGCCATCGACGTGGCGTGCAGCTTCGGCGTGGTGGCCGGGCCGCAGGACGGCTGCACGCCGGAGTCGCTGCTCAAACTGGCCGACCGGGCGCTGTACCGCGCCAAGGAGAACGGCAGGAACCGCATCGAGTACGCCGAGCGCGCACCGTGAGCCGGGCCGGCGTCCAAGTTTCCATACGGGTGGCCCGGCGGCCGTCCAGCTTTTAATGCCGGCAGCGCCGCGCAACCATAATTTCCGTACAGAATTGTCATTGAAATCAATGGCTTGAATGGCCATTTTGTCTGCCGGCGCGCTGGCATAGCCATTGCTATCTACCCGTACCCCGCGGCGCCGCCGGGGGATCAATACGGAGATGACAAAAGTGAAAAAAAAGCGCCCACTAACGCTGTACATCCTGATCGCCATGGTGTTGGGTGTAGCCGTCGGCTATGCGTGCCACGAGGCGTTCCCCGATAAAAAGGCCGCCGCCGACGTCGCCGGCAACATCTCGATCATCACGGACGTGTTCCTGCGGCTGATCAAGATGATCATTTCGCTGCTGGTGTTCTCGACGCTGGCCGTCGGCATCGCGCACATGGGCGACGGCAAGGCCGCCGGCCGCATCGGCATGAAGGCCATGGGCTGGTTCGTGATCGCCTCGCTGGTGTCGCTGACCCTGGGCCTGGTGCTGTCGAACCTGATGCAGCTCGGGACCCATCTGGGGCTGCCGCTGCCGCCGGCCGACGCCACCACCGGCCTGAAAACCTCGGCCTTCACGCTCAAGGAATTCGTCAGCCACATGGTGCCCAAGTCGCCGGTGGAGGCGATGGCCAACAACGAGATCCTGCAGGTGCTGGTGTTCGCGATCTTCTTCGGCGGCGCGCTGGGCGCGCTGGGACAGTCGGCCGCCAAGCTGACCGCCGGTGTCGACCAGCTGGCGCAGGTCATGCTGCGCATCACCGGCAGCATCATGAAACTGGCGCCGCTGGCCGTGTTCGCGGCGATGGCGTCGGTGGTCACCACCAATGGCCTGGGCATCCTGGCGACCTTCGCCAAGTTCATGGGCGGCTTCTATCTGGGCCTGTTCTGCCTGTGGACGCTGTTGATCCTGGGCGGCTTCGCCTTCATCGGCAAACGCGTGTTCCGCCTGATGGCGCTGATCCGCGAACCGTTCCTGCTGGCGTTTTCCACCGCCAGCTCGGAGGCGGCCTATCCCAAACTGCTGGTGGCGCTGGACCAATTCGGCGTGCAGCGCAAGATCTCCAGCTTCGTCATGCCGATGGGGTATTCGTTCAACCTCGACGGCTCGATGATGTACTGCACCTTCGCCGTGCTGTTCATCACGCAGGCCTACGGCATCGACCTGTCGTGGGGCACCCAGATCACCATGCTGCTGCTGTTGATGGTGACGTCCAAGGGCATCGCCGGCGTGCCGCGCGCGTCGCTGGTGGTGATCGCCGCCACGCTCAATCAATTCCACATCCCGGAGGCGGGCCTGCTGCTGTTGATGGGCATCGACCAGTTCCTCGACATGGGCCGTTCCGCCACCAACGCGGTCGGCAACGCCGTGGCCACGGCGGTCGTCGCCAAGTGGGAGGGCGCGCTCGATGAGGAGAAGGCGCCGCTGGCGGAGTCCGCGCAGGAAGGCGTGGCGAACATCCGCGCCGCGTGAAGCACTTGAAAAAGCAGGGCTGGAAAAGCAAGACCACAAAAGCAGGATCACAAAAGTAAACTCAGGAGATGTAAAGATGCAAAAGAAAGTCATCGGTGCCTTGGCGCTTGGTTTGTTGTCGTCCGCCGCGCTGGCGCAATCGTCGGTCACCATTTACGGCATCGCCGACGCCGGCCTGCTGGTCGAACGCGGCGGCGCCGCCGGCCAGACCTCCAAGATCGGCAGCGGCATCGCGTCCGGCTCGCGCCTCGGCATCAAGGGCAAGGAAGACCTGGGCGGCGGCATGACGCTGGCCTTCGGTCTGGAAAACGGCAACAACCTCGATAGCGGAACGGCAGCGCAGGGCGGGCTGCTGTTCGGCCGCCAGGCCTACCTGTGCCTGACCACCCCGGTCGGCGCGTTCAGCATCGGCCGCCAGTACTCGCCGTTCTACAAGGCGTTGAACAACGTGGCCGACCCGTTCCAGACCGGGTTGGCCGGTAACTCGCAAAACATCTTCGCCAACAATTCACGGATCGACAACTCGGTGGAGTACATCACGCCGAAGGTGGCCGGTTTCTCGGCCGACGTGTTGTACGGTTACGGCGAAGTGGCGGGCGACGCCAGCAAGAACCGCAGCATCGCCGCCAGCGGCACCTACGAAAACGGTCCGCTGACGCTGGTGCTGGCGCATCAGCAGCGCGACAACGCGCTGGCCACCGCCCGCAGCCGCAACACGATGCTGACGGCGCGCTACCGCTTCGGCCAGATGGTCACCGCCCACGTGGCCCATGCGCGCAACAAGGACTTGCTGGACAACGAAAGCAAGGATACGCTGCTGGGGTTCAACGTGTCGCTGCCCGTCGGTACACTGCTGGTCTCGTTCATCGATCATAACGACGACTCGGCGCTGCGCCAGGACGCGCGCCAGGGCGCGGTCGGCTACCTCTACCCGCTGTCGCGCCGCACCGACGTGTACACGGCGTATGGCCATATCAACAACCGCAACGGCGCCGCCTTCCGGGTCGGCACGGCCACCGACACCGGCACCGGCACCACCGGATTCAACCTCGGTGTGCGGCATGTGTTTTAATAGCCGGGGCCCGGCCGGGGTATGATCGAGGGTTGAGGTAAATTCAGGGGAGATTATGGCGGCAGCACCATCGCAGGCGGTTCCACCATCGCGGCCGGGCAGGCGGTTATGGCGGCGACTCACGCTGTGGGTGCTGCTGCTGGTCGCCTGCCTGGCGGTGGCCGCTTTCGCCTGGCGCTGGGCCGAGAACGCGGCCATCGAGCGTCTGCGCCTGTCCGGGGCGCAGCGGCTCGATGGTTATGCCCTGAGCCTGGAGAACCTGCTGGCCAAATACGACTTCCTGCCCGGTACCCTGGAACTGAACAAGGACGTCATCGCGCTGCTGCAAAAGCCGGGCGACGACGCCCTGCGCGGTGAGGTCAACGAATACCTGGAGAAGGTCAACCGCCTCTCCAAATCCACCACCATCTATATCGTCAACCTGCAGGGCGTGACACAAGCGTCGAGCAACTGGCGCGAGCCCGATAGCTTCGTCGGCGACGACGTCTCGTTCCGTCCCTACGTGCGCGACGCGCTGCGCCGGGAACCGGGCGGCTTCTACGGCGTCGGCACCACGCGCGGCGAACCGGGCTACTTTTTCGCGCACGGGATCTATCACAACGGCCGCATGCTGGGCGTGGCCACCGTCAAGGTCAACATCGAGAAGCTGGAAAAAGGCTGGGTGCAGGGCGCTGACAAGGTGCTGCTGGCCGACGCCCACGGCGTGGTGTTCCTGACCTCCGTGCCGGAATGGAAGTACCGCACCCTGGCGCCGCTGGAGCCGGAGGTGCGGCGCGAGCTGGAGGCGTCGCGCCAGTATTTTTCGCACGCGCTCACGCCACTGGGCATGCGCGAGACGGGCCGCATCGACGGCGGCGCCAGCATCGTCGCGGTGACCGATCCCG
>DATMSN010001184.1:0-1932 GCA_035565375.1 Duganella sp.
CCGGCGCCGCGCCCTTGGCCAGCCTGGCCTGCCGCTCGACCTCCTCGTCGCTCAGGCGGAAGCGCAGCGCGGCGGTCGGGATGCGCAGCACGTTCTCGCGGTTGCCCACCAACAGGCGCACCTGCGCCGTCATGCCCGGCTTGAGCAGCTCGTCCCGGTTGTCGACGTCGAGCACGACGTTGTAGGTGACGACGTTCTGCACCACGTTGGCGGCCAGGCGGAACTGCCGCATGCGCGCCTCGAATTCCTTGTCCGGATAGGCGTCGACGACGAAGCGCGCCTGCTGCCCCTCCTTCAGCGCGCCGACGTCGGCCTCCGAGACGCTGGTGTCGATCTGCATCTTGGTCAGGTCCTGGGCGATCTGGAACATGGTCGGCGTGGTGAACGACGCCGCCACCGTCTGCCCCAGTTCCACCGTGCGCTTGATGATCACGCCGTCGATCGGCGAGCGGATCACGCTGTTGTTCAAGTCCGCCTGCGCGCGCGCCAGCTGCGCCTGCGTCAGCTGGATGTTCGCCTGCGCCACGTCGACCTCGCGCTTGGACTGGTCCAGCGCCAGCGGCGAGATGAAGCTCTGGGTCACCAGCGTCTGGTTGCGCTGGTGCGTGGCCTGCGCCAGCCGCAGCGAGGCGCGCGCCGACGCCAGCTGCGCCTCGCTCTGATGGATCTGCGCGTTGAAGATGGTCGGGTCGAGCGTCAGCAGGATCTGCCCCTTCTTCACGCGGTCGTTGAAGTCGGCCTTCAGCAGATTGACCGTGCCCGAGACCTGCGAGCCGATGTTGATCAGCGCGACCGGGTTGATGGTGCCGGTGGCCGTCACCGTCTGCGTGATATTGCCGGTGTCGACCGCCGCGACGCGGAAGCGCGGCGCTTCCACCACAGGGGTCCGGCTTTTGGAATAGAGCGCCAGCGCGGCGCCGCCGATCGCGACCGCGCCAACCATCAGCGCGATTTTTTTCTTGGTGAAAAAGGCCATCGTTTCTGTCTGTCTCATAGGGCGATCCGGCGGTATGCGGATCAGCTCGGCAAGTATTGAGCACTTTTGCAAAAAACGCAATCGACGGCGGCCGATCGGCTGCCCGCACACCGGGGGGGGCGCGTCTCCCTTCCGGGCCAGTTGTACCACGGCGAGGACGACCAGGTGGTGTCCTGGCCTTCGCCAAGTCCTGACGGGACGCGAAACAACAGTTTTCCAAAAACCGCCTTCTGGGCGGTTTTTTTATGTGATATGGTCGCCGTTCCGCCGGGCCCCGCTGCACCAGATATCACATGACTACCAACTTGCCGCCGCAACTGTTCTCGCCGCCCGCCGATCCATCGCTGATCAACTACGGCACCTACACCCCCTCGCTGGTCGCGCTCTCCGTCGTGGTTGCCATCTTTTCATCATGGATGGCGCTGCAAGTGGTCGGCCTGGCGCAGGCCAGCACCAGCCGCGGGCGCGGCCTGCGCGTCGTCATGCTGGGCAGCGGCAGCCTGGCGCTGGGTTGCGGCGTGTGGGCCATGCACTTCATCGGCATGCTGGCCTTTAACCTGTGCACGACGGTCGATTACGATCCCGGCACCACGCTGCTGTCGGTGCTGCCCAGCCTGGGCGCCTCGTGCGTCGCGCTGGCGATCATCAGCCGCCGGCAACTGCGCGCCGCCTCGCTACTGACCGGCGGCCTGCTGGTCGGCGCCGGCATCGGCGCCATGCACTACACCGGCATGGCGGCGATGCGCATGGATCTCGAGCTGCGCTACGACCCGGCGATGTTCGCCCTGTCGATCGTGGTGGCGGTGGTGCTGGCCACGCTGGCGATCTGGGTCCGCTTCGGCCTGCGCAACCTGCGCGGCCGGCTGCACCGCCACGTGCTCGGCTTGATCAGCGCCAGCGTGATGGGCTGCGCCATCGCCGGCATGCACTACACCGGCATGGCGGCGGCGCGCTTC
>DATMSN010001185.1:0-7823 GCA_035565375.1 Duganella sp.
GCCGCGCCGGCGCCGACCGCCGTCGACAGCGCCGCCGAAGAGAAGAAAAAAGCCGCCGCGGAAGAGGCCAAGAAGAAGGCCGCCACCGCCGCCAAGGAAGCCGCTGAAAAAGCCGAAGCCACCGACCGCGCCCGCAAGGCCGTGGCGGACGAGGTCGCCCAGATCAAGGCCATGATGAACGCGCCACGGCGCGCCATCAAGGCGCCCGAGCCTGTGCCGGTCCCGGTCAAGGCCAAGGTTCCGGAGGGCACGCTGCACAAGCCCGCCACCGGCGCCGTCGCCAAGCCTGGCGACAAGCCGGGCGACAAGAAGCCGGTCACCGCCGACAAGAAGTCGATCAAGTCGGCCAATGTCTCGTCGACCTGGTCGGACGACGCCAAGAAACGCGGCGCCCCGGGCAGCGCGGCCAACAAGGGCCGTGGCACCGGTTCGACCGGCGGCCGTGACGGCTGGCGCAGTGGTGGCAAGAGTGGCGGCCGTCGTGGCTCGCACTCGGACGACCGCGAAACCAACTTCCAGGCGCCGACCGAGGCGGTCATCAAGGACGTGTACGTCCCTGAAACCATCACCGTGGCCGAACTGGCGCACAAGATGTCCGTCAAGGCATCCGAGGTCATCAAGCAGCTGATGAAGCTGGGCCAGATGTGCACCATCAACCAGGTGCTGGATCAGGAAACCGCGATGATCCTGGTCGAGGAGATGGGCCACAAAGCCTTCGCCGCCGAACAGGACGATCCGGAAGCGTTGCTGGCGGACCAGGGTGAGCACGCTCACTTCGAGTCCGTCTCGCGCGCGCCGGTGGTGACCGTCATGGGTCACGTCGACCACGGTAAGACCTCGCTGCTGGATTACATCCGCCGCGCCAAAGTGGCGTCGGGCGAAGCCGGCGGCATTACCCAGCACATCGGTGCCTACCACGTGGACACCCCGCGCGGCATGATCACCTTCCTGGATACCCCGGGTCACGAAGCCTTTACGGCGATGCGTGCCCGTGGCGCGAAAGCGACCGACATCGTGATTCTGGTGGTGGCGGCCGACGACGGCGTGATGCCGCAAACGAAGGAGGCGATCGCCCACGCGAAAGCGGCCGGCGTGCCTCTGGTGGTGGCGATCAACAAGATCGACAAACCGGGCGGCAACGTCGACCGTGTGACGCAGGAACTGGTCGCCGAACAAGTGGTGCCGGAAGAATACGGTGGCGAATCGCCATTCGTGCCGGTCTCCGCCAAAACCGGCGCCGGTATCGACGCGCTGCTGGAACAAGTGCTGCTGCAGGCCGAAGTGCTGGAACTGAAAGCCCCGATCGACGCGCCAGCGCGCGGTCTGGTGGTCGAGGGCCGTCTGGACAAGGGCAAGGGCCCGGTCGCGACGATCCTGGTGCAGTCCGGTACGCTGAAGCGCGGCGACGTGATTCTGGCCGGCTCCTCGTATGGCCGCGTGCGCGCGATGCTGGACGAGAACGGCAAGCCGATCAACGAAGCCGGTCCTTCGATCCCGGTCGAAATCCAGGGCCTGACCGAAGTGCCGCAAGCCGGTGAAGAAGTCATGGTCATGGCCGACGAGCGTAAAGCCCGTGAAATCGGTCTGTTCCGTCAAGGTAAGTTCCGCGACGTGAAACTGGCCAAGCAGCAAGCCGCGAAGCTGGAAAACATGTTCGACCAGATGGCCGAAGGCGAGGTCAAAAACCTGCCGATGATCATCAAGACCGACGTGCAGGGTTCGCAGGAAGCACTGGTCAGCTCGTTGCAGAAGTTGTCGACGTCGGAAGTGCGGGTACAGGTTGTGCACGCGGCCGTCGGCGGCATCACGGAATCGGACGTCAACCTGGCGGTGGCCTCGAAAGCGGTCATCATCGGCTTCAACGCCCGTGCCGATGCACAGGCGCGCAAGCTGGCCGAGTCGAACGGCGTGGACATTCGCTACTACAACATCATTTACGATGCGATCGACGAGATCAAGGCGGCGTTGTCGGGCATGTTGGCACCGGAGAAGCGCGAAACCGTCATCGGCCAGGTCGAGATTCGCCAGGTTATCCTGGTCTCGAAGGTCGGCGCGGTCGCCGGCTGTCTGGTCACCGACGGCGTGGTCAAGCGCGCCTCCTCGGTACGCCTGCTGCGCAACAACATCGTTGTGTGGACCGGCGAGATCGACTCGCTCAAACGCTTCAAGGACGACGCCAAAGAAGTACGCGCCGGTCTGGAGTGCGGCCTGTCGCTGAAGAACTACAACGACATCCAGGTTGGCGACACCCTGGAAGTGTTCGAAGTTCAGGAAATCGCCCGTACGCTGTAATCGTTACGGACAGTAGGACTAGGTAGAGTGGACGGGGGCAACAGCTCCCGTCCACTTGCCGTTTATGGAAAGCAGTACCGAATCATGGCAAAACACAGTAAAACCATCCCGCAGCGCGGTCAGCGCGTCGCGGACCAGATCCAGCGCGATCTGTCCGAAATCATCGCCTACGAGTTGAAGGACCCACGGGTCGGCATGATCACCATCACCGAAGTGCAGGTCACGCCGGACTACGCGCACGCGA
Source organism: Duganella sp. (assembly GCA_035565375.1). Classification (GTDB taxonomy): domain Bacteria; phylum Pseudomonadota; class Gammaproteobacteria; order Burkholderiales; family Burkholderiaceae_D; genus Rugamonas. The sequence continues at coordinate 2,537 of DATMSN010001185.1, forward strand.
AGATCTTCTTCACCATGCTCAAGGACAGCCCGGAGCAGGTCAAGCAGACCGTCGAAGGCCTGTCGGCCGCCGCCGGCTACATGCGCGGCCAGCTGGGCAAGCGTTTGCACATCCACACCCTGCCGGCGCTGCACTTCGTGCACGACAACTCGACCGCGCGCGGCATGGAATTGTCGCTGCTGATCGACCAGGCCAACGCCACGCGTTCGCTGGACGACGCCGCAGGCCAGGAAGAGAAGAAGGACGGCGCCGAATAAGCTTTTCGGCCGCATCTATGAAGCAAAATCATCCTAAAAAAGTCCGCGACCTGGTCGACGGCGTACTGTTGCTCGACAAGCCGGTCGGCTTCTCGAGCAACGACGCGCTGATCAAGGCCAAGCGCGTGCTCAACGCCAAGAAGGCCGGCCACACCGGCACGCTCGACCCGTTCGCCACCGGCCTGTTGCCGCTGTGCTTTGGCGAGGCGACCAAGTTCTCGCAGGACTTGCTGGAAGCGGACAAGACCTACGACACCACGGTGCACCTGGGCGCGACCACCGACACCGGCGACACCGAGGGCGAGGTCATCGACACGCGCGACGTCGACGTCACGCTGGATCAGATCCACGCGGTGCTGGAAAAGTTCCGGGGCCCGATCGCGCAAGTGCCGCCGATGTACTCGGCGCTGAAGCGCGACGGCAAGCCGCTGTACGAATACGCGCGCGCCGGCATCACCTTGGAGCGCGAGGCGCGCAACGTCATCATCCACAAGCTGGAGCTGGTGTCGTACGAGGCGCCGTTCCTGAAGTTGTCGGTCACGTGCAGCAAGGGCACGTACATCCGCGTGCTGGGCCAGGACATCGGCGAGGCGCTCGGTTGCGGCGCGCACCTGAACGCGCTGCGGCGCACGCAGGTCGGGCCGCTGACGATGGACAATATGATCACGTTGGAAGCGCTGACCGCGCACGCCGAACCGTTGAGTCTGCTGGCCCCGGTCGACGCCTTGCTGGCCAGTTTCCCGGCGGTGCGGCTGAACGCCGAGCTGGCCAAGCGCTTCCTCAACGGCCAGCGGCTGGCGTTGGGCAAGGAGCCGGTGACGGTGCCGACGGAGCAGGGCAGGGTGCGCGTCTACCTGGACGACAAGCTGCTCGGCACGGCGATGCTGGGCGAATACAGCATCCTCGCCCCGGAGCGGCTGATCGCTTTCACCGCGCCAGAGGCATCCATCTAAAATACGTAGGGCGGATTAGCGAAGCGTAATCGGCCATGCATGAAACCCCTGGGGTCAAGTCTGACATTCGGACATGACCTGGACCGTAGCAGAGCAGCACCGCTGGGTCCGTGTCCGAATGTCAGACTTGACCCCAACGGGTTGGAAAGCAACTCTTTGAAAATACTCGATATTTTTAAGGAGTTGCAACGCAACATGCTATACTACGCGGTTCCAGAAATTGGCTAAGCAGTTGTAGCCCACGAACATCCCGGAATACCACCCGTACAGTTTGTACGCACCCGCAGTTTTTCAGCAAATATAACGACCATGTCTACTACAAAACGCGCAATTCGTAACATCGCCATCATCGCCCACGTTGACCACGGCAAAACCACCCTGGTGGATCAGCTGCTGCGCCAGTCCGGCACCTTCCGTGAAAACCAAGCGGTCGATAACCGCGTCATGGACTCGAACGACCTCGAAAAGGAACGCGGCATTACGATTCTGTCGAAGAACTGCGCGGTTGAGTACGAAGGCACCCACATCAACATCGTCGACACCCCGGGCCACGCCGACTTCGGCGGCGAAGTGGAACGCGTGCTGTCGATGGTCGACTCCGTTCTGCTGCTGATCGACGCGCAGGAAGGCCCGATGCCACAGACCCGCTTCGTGACCCGCAAGGCGCTGGCGCTGGGCCTGAAGCCTATCGTCGTCGTCAACAAGGTCGACCGTCCGGGCGCGCGTCCGGAGTGGGCGATCAACCAGACCTTCGAACTGTTCGACAAACTGGGTGCGAACGATGAGCAGCTGGACTTCCCTATCGTCTACGCGTCGGGCCTGAACGGCTACGCCGGCCTGACCGAAGACGTCCGCAGCGGCGACATGAAGCCGCTGTTCGACGCCATCCTGGAACACGTTCCTGTGCGCGACGACAATCCGGAAGGCCCGCTGCAGATGCAAATCACGTCGCTGGACTACTCGTCCTACGTCGGCAAGATCGGCATTGGCCGCGTCAACCGTGGCACCGTCAAGGTCGGCCAGGACGTTCTGGTCATCAATGGCCCAGGCGCCACCCCGATCAAAGGCCGCATCAATCAGGTGCTGAACTTCAAGGGCCTGGAGCGCGTGCTGGTGGACGAAGCCGTCGCCGGCGACATCTGCCTGATCAACGGTATCGATGAAATCGGCATCGGTTCGACGCTGTGCGCGCCGGACACCCCGGAACCGTTGCCGATGCTGACCGTCGACGAGCCTACGCTGACCATGAACTTCATGGTCAACAACTCGCCACTGGCCGGCCGCGAAGGCAAGTTCGTGACCTCGCGCCAGCTGCGCGACCGTCTGGACAAGGAACTGAAAGCCAACGTCGCGCTGCGCGTGGCGCCAACCGACGACGACACGATCTTCGAAGTATCGGGCCGCGGCGAGCTGCACCTGACCATCCTGATCGAAAACATGCGTCGCGAAGGTTTCGAGATGGCCGTGTCGCGTCCACGCGTGGTGTTCAAAATGGTCGATGGCGTGCGCCACGAGCCGTTCGAGCAACTGTCGGTCGACGTTGAAGAAGCCAACCAGGGCGGCGTCATGGAAGAACTGGGCCGTCGTCGTGGCGACCTGCAAAACATGGAATCGGACGGCAAAGGCCGTGTGCGTCTGGAATACCGTATTCCCGCGCGTGGCCTGATCGGCTTCCAGGGCGAATTCATGACCCTGACCCGCGGCACCGGCTTGATGAGCCACGTGTTCGACGCCTACGCTCCGGTCGACAACACCAAGGGTGAACTGGGCGGCCGTCGCAACGGCGTGCTGATCTCGCAGGACGACGGCGCCGCCGTGGCCTACGCCATCTGGAAACTGCAGGATCGCGGCCGTATGTTCGTGGTCCACAACGACCCGGTGTACGAAGGCATGATCATCGGTATCCACTCGCGCGACAACGATCTGGTCGTCAACCCGATCAAGGGCAAGCAGCTGACCAACGTGCGTTCGTCGGGTACCGACGAAGCGGTGCGCCTGGTGCCGCCGGTTCAGATGTCGCTGGAATACGCCGTCGAATTCATCGACGACGACGAACTGGTGGAAATCACCCCGAAATCGATCCGTCTGCGCAAGCGCTTCCTGAAAGAGCACGAGCGTAAGAAGGCATCGCGCGAATCCTGATTTTAGGTTCGTCGACAGACAAGAAAACCCCGGCCGCCGACGCGCCCCGGGGTTTTTTTTCGTGGCAACGGATTCAATTGCCTTTTCACCAGTGCTGAGGTAATTTGACGCATGGCAGCATAAATCCGTATTGAGGAGCATCAATGTGAGTGACGATAAATTGAATCCGTGGTCCGGGTGGCCTACCAATCCCTTCTCCCTCGCACAGCAGGCGACCGACTATTTGATCGATGCTTGCCAGCGCAGCGTGCTGTTCATGGACGTGTTGCGGCAGCGCGGCGACGAGCGCAACCTGCGCACCGAGGAGACCGCGCCGCACGTGCTGAGCTTTGCCTTCGAGGTCATCATGAACGGCGCCGACCTCGAGCGTCCTGTCAACTACGGCCTGTGCTACATCGCGCCGCCGGACGGCGTCACCCCGGATCCGACCAAGCGTCCGTTCATCGTGTTCGACCCGCGCGCCGGCCACGGCCCCGGCATCGGCGGCATGAAGCAGGACAGTGAAATCGGCGTCGTCCTCAAGGCCGGCCATCCGTGTTATTTCGTCGGCTTCCTGCCACATCCGGTGCCGGGCCAGACCATCGAGGACGTGTGCCGCGCCGAGGCGCAATTCATCGCCCGGGTGGCCGAGCTGCATCCCGACGCCGACGGCAAGCCGGCGCTGATCGGCAACTGCCAGGCCGGTTGGCAAATCATGATGACCGCCGCGCTGCAGCCGGACCTGGTCGGCCCGCTGGTGCTGGCCGGCGCGCCGCTGTCGTACTGGGCCGGCGTGCGCGGCAAGAACCCGATGCGCTACCTGGGCGGCGCGCTCGGCGGCACGTGGACGACGACCCTGGCTGGCGATCTCGGCAATGGAATTTTCGACGGCGCGCAACTGGTCGAGAACTTCGAGAAAATGAACCCGTCGAACACGGCCTGGAGCAAGAACTACAACGTCTATTCGAAGATCGACACGGAGGCGGCGCGCTTCCTGGAATTCGAGCGGTGGTGGGGCAATCCGGTGCTGCTCAACGCCGGCGAGATGCAGTACATCGCCGACTCGCTGTTCGTCGGCAACCGCCTGAGCGAGGCCGCGCTGCTCGACAGCGAAGGCCGCCGCATCGACCTGCGCAACATCAAGTCGCCGATCGTCGTGTTCTGTTCGTGGGGCGACGACATCACGCCGCCGCAGCAGGCGCTCGGCTGGGTGCTCGACCTGTACGAGGACGACGCCGCGCTGGCCGCCGGCGGCCAGACCATCATCTACTCGATGCACCAGAGCATAGGCCACCTGGGCATCTTCGTCTCCGCCTCGGTGGCCAACAAGGAGCACGAGGAATTCACCGCCGCGATGGACATGATCGACATCATGCCGCCGGGCCTGTACGAGGCGGTGTTCCTCGACAAGGACGAGGAAATGCTGCAGGCCGAGATCGCCGCCGGCGACATGATGGGCGGCGACTACGTGATGCGTTTCGAGCGGCGCGGCCTGGACGTGCTGCGCGCGCTGGGCGGCAACGACGCCGAGGACGAACGCCGCTTCGCCACCGTCGCGCGGGTGTCGGAAATCAACCAGGGCCTGTACCGCACGTTCGTCAGCCCGGTCGTCAAGAGCATGGTCAACGAGGCGAGCGCCGAACGGCTGCGCGAATCCCACCCGCTGCGGCTGCGCTACACGGCCTTTTCCAGCAAGAACAAACTGCTCGACGGTATCCCGGCGCTGGCCGAGAAGGTGCGCGCGCAGCGGCGGCCGGTGGCCAAGGACAACGTCTTCCTGCGGATGCAGGAGCACATGTCCAAGCAGATCGTCGCCGCGCTGGACGCGTATCGCGACGCGCGCGACGAGGCCACGGAAAAAATGTTCCTCAACGTCTATGGCTCGCCGGTGCTGCAAGCGCTGGTGGGCTTGCGTTCCGACGCCGGCGCGCCGCGCCGCATCGGCCGCGACCTGGC
>DATMSN010001186.1:0-2092 GCA_035565375.1 Duganella sp.
CGCCGCCGGCGCCGCCGCGCCGCCTCCCTTCGCGAAGGCCGGCCGGCGCGCCGGTACGCGCTCGTCGACGGTATAGCGTTTGAACACCGCCATCAATTGGCCCAGCTGCTCGGCCTGGGCGCTCATTTCCTCCGAGGTCGCCGCCAGTTCTTCCGAGCTGGCCGCGTTGACCTGCGTGGTCTGGCTCAACTGATTCACCGCGCTGTTGATCTGCCGCACGCCGGAGCTCTGTTCTTCCGACGCCGCCGATATCTCCTGCACCAGGTCCGACGTCTTGCGGATGTTGGGCACCAGCGCGTCGAACATCGCGCCGGCCTGTTCGGCCAGATCGACGCTGTCGGCCGCCACCTTGCTGATCTCCTGCGCCGCCACCTGGCTGCGTTCCGCCAGTTTGCGGACCTCGGCCGCGACCACCGCGAAGCCCTTGCCATGCTCGCCGGCGCGCGCCGCCTCGATGGCCGCGTTCAGCGCCAGCAGATTGGTTTGATAGGCGATATCGTCGATGATGCTGATCTTGCTGGCGATCTGCCGCATCGCCGCCGCCGTAGCCTTGACCACCTCGCCGCCGCGCGCCGCGTCCACCGCAGCCTGGGTGGCGATGCCGTCGGTGATCTTGGCGTTCTCCGTGTTCTGCGCGATCGAAGCCGTCATCTGCTCGATCGAGGCGCTGGTTTCCTCGACGCCCGCGGCCTGCTCGCTGGCCGCCTGCGACAGCGACTGCGCCGTCGAACTGACTTCCTGCGACGCCCCGGACAGGCCGCCCACCACCATCTGCACCTCGCGCACGATGCCCGACAGGCTGCGCGCCAGCCATACCGCCAGCACGCAACCGAGGATCGCGACGACGATATCGACGGACAGGATCAGCCGCTTGGCCGAATCGGTCACCTCCGTCATCGCCGCCGATTCGCGGTCGGTGACGCTGTCGTTGAGCTTGAGCAGCTTGCGGAAGGCGGCGGCGATGGCGGCGTCGGCGCCTTTGATGGACTTGTCCATTTCCGTCGCCTTCATGCCTTTCGCCTGCATCGCCTCCAGCTCCACCATGCTGTCGCCATAGGCCTTGACGCCGACCGCCACCTCGCCCAGCAGCACCTGCTCTTCCTCGCTAAGGGGACCCACAGCCTTGTAGTTGGCCATCTCCTTGTCGATATCGGCCAGCGAGGCGCGGAACTGGGTGTTTTGTTCGCCGCCGCGCAGGATGTAGTTCTTGAATTGCTGTACCGCGTGTCCCTGCGAGATGACGCCCTCCAGCACCGCGTTCTTGCGCGCCAGGGTGACGTTCTCGAAGCGTCCCCACTGCTCGTGCAACGCCGTCAGTTTGGCAAAGGCGATAACCCCCAGCACCACCACCAGCAGCACGATGGCGCCGAATCCGGCATGCAGCCGGGTCTCCATTTTCATCTGTTTAAACATGACGGTTCTCCAAGGTGATACGTTCGTGCGGCCGCGGCGCGCGGCCTACACGTGATCCAGCGCGGCGGGCGCGATGGCGGCGAGATCGCCGACCGACGCCACCTGCCGCACGTCCAGCAGCAGCACGAAACGGCCATTGACCTTGCCTATCCCTTGCAACATCTCGGCCCGCACCTGCGCGCCCAAGCTGGGCGCCGGCTCGACCTCGGACGACGGAATGTCGAGCACCGCATTGACCGCGTCGACCAGGATGCCGATCACGAAGGCGCCATGCTCGCCGTCCACTTCGACGACGATGATGCAGGTGCGCTTGCTAACCGGGACCGGCTCGCGCTCCAGCCGGCAAGCCAGGTCGAGCACCGGCACCGCCGTGCCGCGCAGGTTGATCACGCCGCTGATACAGGGCGGCATTTGCGGCACGGGCGTCACGCCCGCGTACTCCAGTATCTCGCGCACGGCCAGGATGCCGATCGCGAACATGTCCTGCCCCAGCATGAAGCTGAGGAACTGCGGCTCGGCGCCTTCCATGGTGGTCATCATCGGCCTCGCTTAGAATTTGACGAAATGCGATTCGTCCGGATCGGCCATTTCCGCCATCTGCTTGCTGCCACCGTGTCCATGCCTGGCGCGCCCGTTGCCCGGCTTGGCCGGCCGGACCGGCGCCCGCGTCGTCCGCAGC
>DATMSN010001187.1:0-3843 GCA_035565375.1 Duganella sp.
GAGGCGGCGCCGTCCTGCTGGTTCAGCTTGGCCCGCTTGCCCGATGGTGGCGTGTTCGCCAGCAGCGCGCGCATGTCCTCGGCGGTGGCCTCCCACGAGGTGTTCTCGACCACGGCGCGCATTTTCTCGGCCAGCGCCGCGCGCAGCACCGGCGTCATCGCCAGCGCGGCCTCGCAGGCGCCGATGAATTCCCCGGCGCCGTGGGCGACCCAGACGATGTCGCTGTACGGATCCTCGACATCCTTGATGGCGGTGCTGACGGACGGCAGTTCGGCCGCCATGTATTCGAGCACCTTGGTCGGGCTGATGTAGCGGGTCGCCTCGTTGAGCGCGAACGGCAGCAGGCACACGTCCCAGCCGGCCAGGAATTGCGGCAGGTCCTGGTACGACTGCTGGCCCAGGTAGTGGATGTTGGGGCGCCGCGGCAGCGCGGCCGCGTCGATCTTGACGACCGGCCCGACCAGCACCAGCTGCCACTCCGGATGGGCGTCGGCCAGCGCGGCGATCAGGCCGGTGTCGAAGCGCTCGTCGATGACGCCGTAGTAGCCCAGCCGTGGACCCGGGATGCCCGCGTGCAGCGGATGGCCGTCGCCGCGGTCGAGCGCGCGGCGGAAGTGCGCCGCGTCGACGCTGCTGGGGAAGCAGTGGGCGTTGTCGTGGCGCCCGCGCTTGGCCTCGTACAGGCTGGGGCCGCCGGTGAAGACGAGGTCGGCGATCTTGAGCAACGCCGTCTCGCGCTGCAGCAGCTGCTTGGGCGGATTCTTGAAGGCCGACAGTTCATCCATGCAATCGTAGACCACCAGGCCGGCGTGCGGCGCCGGCAGCAGCGGCAGCGCCATCGGCGTGTAGAACCAGACGATCAGGGCGTCGTCCTCGCGGAAGATCTCGGCTAGCAGCGGTTGCAGCAGCGGGATCTGGTCGTCGTGGAAGCCGGCCGCGTGCACCGGCGTGTGCGGCCGGTGCACGGTGACGTTGGGCGCCGGCGTGGTGCTGTCCAGGAAGCTGGCGCCCTCATGGAAAACCGGTTCCTCGACAAAGGCGATCTTGTAGTGTTTTGCCAGCCGCGACAGCAATTGTTGCGGGCGCTGATAGACGAAGTCCCAGCGCAGATGACAAAAGACGATGATGGTTTTCATGATGTTCTCCCAGTGCCCTTGCGGGTCGTTAGTTGTTGGACGACGAGGTCGCTTGTCGCCGCCGCCGATGCCGGTGCCGTCAGGGAGCGCGCCGCGCAGCCTGGTGCCGATCCATCGTAGCAATGAACGGCCATTTTTTCTTTTCAATTCCGCTAGGAAAAGCAGTTGTAAATCCGCCGCAATTCGCCGGATTTTGCGCGCCGCGCCGGGTTTTCTCGGCGGAATTGAAATGCGTTACGGACCGAACATTGCTAGCATTAATTTTCGCCGTGTAAATCGACGCGGCAACGACCGCGAGGGATGCGTATGAGTCAGTTCGAATATCCGAGACCCCAACTGGTGCGCGACGCGTGGCAGTCCTTGAACGGCGAGTGGGACTTCGCCTTCGACCACCAGCAGCGCTTCAGCCACCCCGGCGATCCGATCGACTGGAGCGCGCGCATCGTGGTGCCGTTCGCGCCCGAGTCCAGGGCCAGCGGCATCGGCGACGAATCGTTCCACATGGCCTGCTGGTACCGGCGCACCTTCGAGCTGGCGGCGCGCGGCGCGCGCGCCATGCTGCATTTCGGCGCGGTCGACTATCATGCGCGCGTGTGGGTCAACGGCGTGCTGGTGGCCGAGCACGAGGGCGGCCACACGCCGTTCCACGCCGATATCACCGACGCGCTGGCCGAGGGGCGCGCGCAGACTATCATCGTGCACGTCGAGGACGACCCGGGCGACCTGGCCAAGCCGCGCGGCAAGCAGGACTGGCAGCTCGAGCCGCACTCGATCTGGTATCCGCGCACCACCGGCATCTGGCAGACGGTGTGGCTCGAGACGCTGCCGGCCACCTACATCGGCTCGCTGCGCTGGACGCCGGTGTTCGACGGCTTCGAGATGGGCTGCGAGGTCGTCGCCGGCGGCGACATCCGCGACAACCTGGCGGTGTCGGTGCGGCTGCTGCACAACGGCGTGCTGCTGGCGGCCGACCGCTACCTGCTGGTGGGGCGGGCGGCCAACCGCAAGATCGTGCTGTCGGACCCCGGCATCGACGATTCGCGCAACGACCTGCTGTGGAGCCCCGAACGGCCGACCCTGCTCGACGCGGAGCTGACCTTGTATTGCGGCGACGAAGTGCTCGACACGGTGCGCTCGTACACGGCGCTGCGCTCGGTGGCGATCAACCGCGACCGCTTCATGCTCAACGGCCGGCCGTATCCGCTGCGGCTGGTGCTCGACCAGGGCTACTGGCCCGACACCTTGATGACGGCGCCGTCGGACGAGGCGCTGCGCCGCGACGTCGAGCTGGCCAAGGAGATGGGTTTCAACGGCGTGCGCAAGCACCAGAAGATCGAGGACCCGCGCTACCTGTACTGGGCCGACCGGCTCGGGCTGCTGGTGTGGGAGGAGATGCCGTCGGCCTACGCCTTCAGCCCGCGCGCGATGACGCGGCTGATCAAGGAGTGGACCGAGGCGATCGAGCGCGATTACAGCCATCCGTGCGTGATCGTGTGGGTGCCGTTCAACGAATCGTGGGGCGTGCCGAACCTGACCTCGACGCAGGCGCACCGCAACGCGGTCGAGGCGCTGTACCACATGACGCGCATGCTCGACGCCACCCGCCCGGTGATCGGCAACGACGGCTGGGAGGCTTCGGCCACCGACATCCTCGGCATCCACGATTACGACGCCGACCCGGACAAGCTGCAGCAGCGCTACGCCGTCACCGACCCGGTGCGCACCCTGTTCGACCAGCGCCGCCCCGGCGGGCGCATCCTGACCCTGGACGGCTTCCCGCACCGTGGCCAGCCGATCGTGCTCACCGAGTTCGGCGGCATCGCCTTCGATCCGAACGCGCCGGCCCACCACACCTGGGGCTATTCGCGCGTCGGCGACGCCGCGACCTATCTGTCGCGCTACCGCGCGCTGCTCAAGGTGGTCAACGAAACGGTGATGTTCAGCGGTTTTTGCTACACCCAGTTCGCCGACACCTTCCAGGAGACCAACGGCCTGCTCAACGCCGACCGCAGTCCCAAGGTGCCGCTGGCGCAAATCAGCGCGGCCACGCGCAACGTTGCGGAGTGAGGCCCGGCGGGTTTGCCGGGCACGATGCGCCGTAGTCCTACGTCATCAGCAGCATTGGGCTGACAACGTCCGGCTGAGCCGGCCGTAGAATGCAGAGGTCGCGAGATGGTCCGCGCGGCGTGGGGTCAACCAAATAGCCAGGGAGAAGAAAATGAACTTTATCGGATGGATTATCGTTGGCGGGCTGCTGGGCTGGATTGCCAGTAAAGTCATGAACACGGATGCCCAGCAGGGTATCTTCTTGAATGTCATCGTCGGCATCGTCGGTGCGTTCCTCGGCGGCCTGGTGATCGCGCCGTTGCTCGGCACGGGCACCATCAACGACGGCGACTTCAGCCTCGGTTCGCTGGGCGTCTCGTTCCTCGGCGCGGTGGTGCTGCTGGCGATCGCCAACCTGGTCTTCCGGGGACGAGCGCGCTAACGCCGCGAACTTGCCGCTGCATCAAAACACCGCCCGCGAGGCGGTGTTTTTTTTGCGGCGGCAAATATCCCCGGGTTGATTCGTCATTCCCGGCGCGGTTTTTATTCCGCGTAAAATAGCGAACTGGTCCCGAAAGGGGGTGTTTGGAAAGTCAGGATATGCAGGAAAACGAGGTCGCCGCGCACTTTCGCCCGGACCTGGCGCGCTGGCGCCAACTGG
>DATMSN010001188.1:0-4719 GCA_035565375.1 Duganella sp.
CCTGGCGCACCTGGCGCGGCAACGGCGCGCGGTGCAGCGCCGGATCGTAGAGCTGGATGATGTCCTGCCCCACCATCAGCGCGTGCGGCACCGCGACCAGTCCCTGCTGCATGGCGCCGAGGCGCCGCGCCAAGGTCGACTTGCCGCTGCCGGAAGGGCCGTAGAGCAGCATCGAGCGGCCCGAGTACATGGCCGCGCCGAGCATCTGCTGCACCGTGCGCGGGAAGAAATCGTCGGCGAATTCGGCCGCCAGATCGTCGGCGCACAGCTGCGGCGCCTGGGCGGCCTGGCGTTCAACCATCGCCCGGTAGCCGTCCAGCGCGACCGGCGCCGGGCCGACATAGCGGCAGCGCTCCATCCATCCGCTGGCGCGCTGCTTGCCGGCGGCCGTCAACTGGTACTGGACATCGATGTCGGACTCGCCGCGCCACGCCACCTCGACCACATGCTCGGCCACCAGGAAGTCGAGCGCCTCGCGCAGCACGTTGATCGACAGGTGCAGCTTGGTGGTGAGCACCGGCAGATGGGTCCGGCCGCCGACGTACAGGGCCTTGGCGATCAGCTCGACGATCAACTGCTGCGGCAGGCCGGTGTCGCGCAAGGTCTTGGGCTGCGGCGGCAGCGCGCCGCCCGGCTCCGTCTCGGCGGTGGATGCATAGGGTGAGGGATCGAGGCTGAGCATGGACGTCTCCGCGGCAGGTTTGTTTCATTGAGGAATTTAGTGTATCGGGCGGTGCCCGGCGGGCATTGACGCGCAGCAAACGGGGGACGGGGCCGCCGTTCAGCGATGCGCCCACGCCACAAAGCCGCCGGTGCCGAGCGCGATGGCCACGCCGTAGGGAATGCCGCCGACGCTGGCGATGGAGGTCAGCGGCACCGGCGCCAGCGGCAGGCCGAGCAGGCGCCACATCAGCGGCTTGCAGATCATCACGACATTGCGCCAACTCTCGCGCCAGCGGCCGCTGCAGAGCAGCATCAGCACCGCCATGACGCCGCCGATCAGGTAGGACAGCGCGCCGATCTGCAGCGCCGCCAGCGGGCCGACGAAGGCGCCGACCATGGCCATCAGCTTGACGTCGCCGGCGGCCATGGCGCGCAGCAAATACAACGGCAGAAATAAAAAAAAGCCGGCCAACGTGCCGGCCAGCCATTGCGAGACGGGCGCCCAGTGCTGTCCGCCGAGCAGATGCAGTATCATCGCCAGCAGCAGGCCGCTTAATATGAGGACATTGGGAATCTTGCGCATGGCCAGATCGGTCACGGCCGCCTGCGCTACCAGACAAATCAGGATGACTTCGATGGCGTTTAACATGGTCGCTCCCGCACAAAAAAAGCTTTCCAGCCGGGGGCGACTGGAAAGCCAGGCGGTTTAGGTGGCCGCGGTGATGTCGTTGGAGATGGACTGGAACGCCGCCGTCAGGGCCGGCGCCAGGAAGGCGAAGGCGGTGACGACCGCGGCGACCATGGTCGCCGCGATCAGGCCGTATTCAATGGCCGTGATCCCTTGTTCGTCCGACGCAAACGCCTTTGCTGCTGCGATCAGTGAGTTCATGATGTACTCCCTAGTTAGGTCGATGAAAGAAAAACCTCTGACGCGGGGCGCCGGCCTGCAGACCGCCGTTTCCGCTTCATTGACGCCACTATACGACTAGCAGCTTTATAGGGATTGAGATGTCGCAAGCTTACTTCCACGGAACTATTATGATCGTTTTGATCAAACTCGCCGTGCTGCGCGCGCGTCGGCACTGGCATATGTCAAACTGGGGGCGCGGGCTGACTTGTACGCTGGAAACAACTTGGGACCTGGACGGCGCTGTGGAAAAAACCGTGGGAATTGGCGTCAAGGACGTTTTTTTTCGCACACAAGAATTGCCTTGATTGCAAAAAGCTATTATCCTGCTTAGCTGTTCTTTGGAAAGGCCCCGTATTGCTCCTCATCGTGCGCCTGGCTATCAAAGAGATCGGGATTGATAGGCGTGAACAAAGCGTGGCGGACCGCAAGGTTGTGTGATAATTTTCCAGAGAAGAAAATGGATTCCCTACTGAAACACATGGTGGACATGACCGGCCACCGAGATCACACGATGCTCGACATCTCGGTGATTTCGGCGGTGCAGGAGCTTGCCCGCGCCAGCCAGGCGCGCGTGCTGACGCTGGCCACCGTGCGGGGCAAGGTGTTCGTGCGGCCGCGCGCGCTCATCGTCGCCGGCGAGCCGGCCTGCATGGTCGACACCTCCGACCAGCACCACCCGGGCGAGCCGATCGAGAACTTCCCGGCGCTGGCGCGTTGCATCGCCCAGCACGAGTCGGGCGCCGACATCGCCAACGAGGCCGGCGAGCACACGCTGTGGCTGCCGATCTGGCTGGGCGACAAGGCCGACACCTGCCTCGAGATCGTCAATCCGACCCCGTACACCAGCGACACCATCCATATCATCGGCGGCATCGTCAGCGTCTACCGCAACTTCCAGAACCTGCTCGACTACAGCGAACGCGACTCGCTGACGGGCTTGCTCAACCGCAAGACCTTCGACGACCAGTTGTCCAAGATGCTGGCCGCCAGCATCGAGCAGGACTCGGTCACGCTGCCCGGCGAGCCGGAGCGCCGGCACCACGGCGACGAGGAAAAGCAATGGCTGGCGGTGGTCGATGTCGACCATTTCAAGCATGTCAACGACCGCTTCGGCCATTTATACGGCGACGAGGTGTTGATCCTCATCGCCAACCTGCTCACCTCGTCGTTCCGCGCGCAAGACCGCGTGTTCCGCTTCGGCGGCGAGGAATTCGTCGTGCTGCTGCGCTCGACCACGCTCGACAACGCCAAAAAGATCATCGAGCGCTTCCGCCTGAACGTGGCCTCGCATGATTTCCCGCAGGTGGGCAAGGTGACGGTGAGCGTCGGCTTCGTCAGCATCAGCGCGCTCGAGGCGCCGGTGATCATCCTGGGACACGCCGACCAGGCGCTGTACTACGCGAAAAGCCACGGCCGCAACCTGGTATGCCACTACGACGAGCTGCTCAGCGGCGGCCTGCTGCAAACCACCGCCTCCAACGACACGGCCGAGTTCTTCTGAGCGCGTGTTGACCGGCGTCAAGCCAGCGTCAAAAACCGCATCGGATCGACATTCCACTTGGCGGGCGACTCGTGGCCGACGATCTTGTCGCCGCCGCCGAAACCGAGCCCGCGCGACAAATCGACCGTCTCCGGCTTGATGTACAGGTTCTGTTTGGTGTTGAAGAACACGTTGACCTTGGGCGCGAGCAGATTGGTCTCGTGTGGCTCAATTACCACACCGAGCCGGCCGGACTCCAGCAACACCATCGTTCCGACCGGATAAATGCCCACGCAGCGCATGAATTCCTGTGCGTACTGCGGGTTGAAATGGAACTTGCTCCACTCGTAAATCTTGCGCAGCGCGGCGGCCGCGGACATGCCTTTGTGATAACAGCGATCGGCGGTGATGGCGTCATAGACGTCGACGATGGCGGCCATTTGCGCCAATTCGCTGATCTGCTCGTTGGCCTGCTTGCCGGGATAGCCGCTGCCGTCGCGGCGCTCGTGGTGGTGCAGGGTGATGTCGAGCGGAATCGGCCCGACCTCGGGCGACTTCTTCAGGATCTCGTAGCCGTCCAGCGGATGGCGCTTGATGACGGCGAATTCCTCGTCGGTCAGCGGGCCCGGCTTGTTGAGGATGGCGTCGGGCACCAGCGCCTTGCCGGTGTCGTGCAGCAAACCGCCCAGGCCGGCCTGATGGGTCACGTCGGCGCCGATATTGCGCGACCGGCAAAACGCCACCAGCAGCGTACAGACGCTAACGGAGTGCAAAAAGGTGTAATCGTCCTTGTTCTTGATCCGCAGCAGCCCGACCAGCGCGCCCGGATTGCGCAGGATGGACTCGGTGATGTTCTGCACCACGGGCTCCACCTGGTCGAGTTCGATCGCCCGGCCGAGGCGGGCGTCCTGCATCACCGTGCGCACCAGGGTCGAGGCCTGGTGGCGGATCTGCACCGCGCGCCGCATCTCGTCGCCCAGCGAAACGCGGGTGACGACCGGCGTCTTGGCGGCGATTTCGACGATTTCGCGCTCGGTCGCCGCTTGCGCCTCGGCCAGCGACGGCGCATCCTGCACATCGATGCCCTTGCTGTTGTCGATGACCACGTCATGGATGCCGGCGTGGAGGATTTTGCGGATTTCGTCTTCGCTGGTCAGCAAAAAACGGTTGCGGACAAACGGGTGCGTCATCCAGTCGCAACTCAGGTCATGTATATACATGCCCACCTTCAGTTGGGAGGAGTCGACTTTCTTTAACATGCATGCACCCGTGAAAAAGGCTGGAGAGAGAGTACGGTCCGTTTCAGTATATCAAATAGTTTCCTGTCAGGATCATCCTTTGCAGGTGCTACCATTTGTATGCGCGCGCCACCGCGGCCGCCTCCACCCTCGCCGATCAATATGGAACTACGTCAACTTCGTTACTTTGTCGCCATCGTCGACCACGGCTCGCTGTCGCGGGCGGCGCTGGTGCTGCACGTGGCGCAGCCGGCGCTGACGCAGCAGCTGCGCCAGCTGGAGGAGGAACTGGGGGTGCAACTGCTGCACCGCTCGGCGCAGGGCGTGCTCAGCACCGACGCCGGCAAGATCTTCTACGAGCACGCGCAAGCCATCCTCAAGCAGGTGGCCGACGCCCGCTCTGCCGTCACGCAGTCGGCGGAGCGGCC
>DATMSN010001189.1:0-2837 GCA_035565375.1 Duganella sp.
CGGGCTGGGTCTGGCCATCGTGCGCGACATCGCCGTCGTCCACGGCGCCAGCCTCGGCATCGGCGACGCCGCCGGCGGCCAGGGCGCGCTGTTCACGGTCCGCTTCCACAGCGGCAACTCCGGGGTCAAGTCCACCAATGCTACACAAGCTCGACTGTAAGGCCTGTGGATCGCGGTTTACTGCCCTGTTCGTGTAGCAATGGTGGACCTGACCCCGGAGTTGTTGTTTGTCAGGTGTTTGTCAGCATTTCCTCAGGGTAATGCAAGCTTGGGGGCGTAGACTGGTTCCAGGAGATAACATATCGGGAGCCGGCCATGAATAAACGTTTACGCAACGGTTTTACGCTGATCGAGGTCATGGTCACCGTCGCCATCGTCGGCATCCTGCTGGCCGTGGCCGTGCCGGCGTATGGCGATTACGTCGTCCGCGGCCGCTTGAGCGAGGCCTTCACCGCCCTCGGCGGCGCCCAGCCCGCCGCCGAACAGTTTTGGTCGAACAACCGTACCTATGTCGGCTTCGGCGCGGCCAATGCCTTTCCCGCCAATACCGCCTACTTTAACTACTCGCTCAGCGCGGCGTCGGCGTCGACCTACACCTTGACCGCGACCGGCGTCGGCAAAATGGACGGCTTCGTCTACACCATCGACCAGAACGGCACCCACGCGACCACCGGCTCGCCCGCCGGCTGGGGCGTCAACGCCGCCTGCTGGGTCGACCACAAGGGTGGCGCATGCACCAACTGACGCCATCGTCCCGCAACGGCCAGCGCGGCGTGACGCTGATCGAGTTGCTGGTGACGATCACCATTTTCGGCATCATGCTGGCGATCGGCATTCCCAACGCCAGCCGCTGGCTGCTGGCCAACCGCGCGCGCGGCGCCAGCGAGTTCTACGCCGACGGCTTCAGCCTGGCACGCCGCCAGGCCATCGCCCACAACGCCTTCAGCCGCATCTCGCTGACGCCGAACGTGAACACCGGCCAGATGGATTGGCAGGTCGATATCTGCTTCGTCACCCAGGCCGCCCAGTGCACCGCCACGCAGGGCGCGTGGTCGACCACCGAGGCGCCGTCGGCCAGCGATCCGGAAGGCGACGCCGGCTGGAAATCGGTGTTCCGCGCCGCCGACGCGCTGCCGCCGGCCGAGATCTTGCAGCCGACCACGCAGCCGGTCGGCAGCAACCAGGTCTATTACACACCGCTGGGCTGGGTCGATCCGCTGTTCGCCGGGCGCGTCAACAGCTTGCGCCTCGATCCGTCGACGGCGTTCGCCGCCGAGGTGCCGCCGGTGGCGCTGGTGGTGACCTTGGCCGGCATGGCGACCAAGTGCAACCCCACCTTGCCCGACACCGACAACCGCGGGTGCCCGCCATGAGGCCCGTCCCCGCGCGCCGCCAGGGCGGCATCGCGCTGCTGGAGGCGATGCTGGCCATCGTGATCCTGGGCATCGGCCTGCTGGGGACGATCGGTTTGCAGGCGCGCGCGTATTCGGCGCTGTCCGACGCCGGCATGCGCGCCGAGGCCACCATGGCCGGCGAGAAGCTGCTGGGCGTGATGACGGCCGATGCCGCCAACCTGGCCGGCTACAACCTGCCAGAGAACGGCACGCCCGGCGCCGCCATAGGGCCGTGGCTGGCGGAGACGCGCGCGGCCATCCCCGGCGCCGTGGTCTCCGTCAACGTGACCCGGCAGCCGTTCCAGACCCAGGTCGATATCGCCATCCGTTGGCAGCGCAAGGCCAACACGGACCAGAACCGCCATCTGGTCACCGCCTATATCGCGAATTGACATGAACGTCCATCCTTCCCCCGTGCCGTCCATCGCGCGCCGCCGCCCTGGCAACGGCGGCTTTTCGCTGGTCGAGCTGATGGTCAGCGTGGTGATCGGCCTGCTGGCGCTGGTGTTCGCCACGCGCCTGGTCGTCAGCGGCGAACAGAACAAGGACGCCGCCGTCGGCGGCTCCGATTCCATGCAGAACGGCATGCTGGCGCTGTTCTCGCTCAGCGGCGACGCCGCCGACGCCGGCTGGGGCTTGAACGATACGATGCTGGCCGGCTGCGATACGGCATTTTCCGACGCCAACGGCTACCAGTTGGCGACGGAGCAGCGCGGCGGCGCCAACATCACGCCGCTGGCGCCGGTGGTGATCCAGTCGAACGGCGCCAACAGCGACGTGGTGTCGTTCTCCAGCGGCACGTCGCAAACCGCGGTCGGCTCGACCAAGCTGGTGACCAACTATGTGCCCGGCGAGAGCACCCTGACCGTCGACAGCCGCAATCCCTACGACTTCAACGTCGGCGACGTGCTGGTGGTGGCGCCGATCACGCCCGGGGCGCGGCGCTGCACGCTGTTCCAGCTGTCGGGCTTTGGCATCGGCGTCAACGGCAACCAGTTGCAGGTCGCCAGCGGCGCCGACTTCCCGTTCAATCCGCAGGTGGGCCTGACCACGGCGTATCCGCTCAACGTCAGCTACATCTATAACCTGGGCAACGCGGGGCGCCTGCATTTCCATACCTGGTCGGTGCAAAACGGCATCCTGCTGCTGCGCGCCACCGATATGCCCGGCTCGGCGCGCCAGGGCGCGTCGGTGATCGACAACGTGGTCGCGCTCAAGGCGCAGTACGGCTTCGACAACCGGGCGCTGGCCGACTACGATCCCAACACGCCCGGCAACAGCGCGGCGCAGGCGTCCACCGCCAGCGGCATGCGGATCGGCGTGTGGAGTTCGACCATGATCGACGCCGACAACGACGGCGTCGTCGGCGGCGCCGGCGATTACCAGCGCGTCGGTTCGGTGCGGCTGGCGGTGGTGGCGCGCAGTAAAACCGCCGAGAAGCCC
>DATMSN010001190.1:0-4992 GCA_035565375.1 Duganella sp.
CTTGGTGCGCATCGACGCGATATCCCATCGCCCGGTAGCCGCGCTGTCGTTTTTCCCACATGCGTGACAGCTGTGGATTGTCGAGCTCGACGTAGTCGTGAATCAATATATCGGTTTTGCCGGAGTGCTCGCGATGCAGTCGGCCGGCATACTGCTGCAGCGTACCGTCCCACGAAATCGGGAGCGTCAGTATCAAAGTATCGAGCGGTGCGTGGTCGAAGCCCTCTCCAACCAACTGCGCGCTGGCCAGCAGAATGTGCGGTGTTTCCTCCGGCAGTTCAGCTAGCGCTTGAATGACCGCCTGCCTTTCCTTCGCCTTCATGCGACCGTGGAGCAAGAAACACGGCTGGGGTACCACTTTCAAATGTTCGTACAGCAGGTCGAGATGTTCGGTGCGTTTCGTCAGCAAAAGCACTTTGCGTCCGGCATTCAACGCTGCGATCGCGTCCTCCAAAATACGTGTGTTCCTGTTGCTATCTTCAGCCAGTAGTCGGATCACTTCCTGAATGCTCGCGTGTGGCGGCATGGTCGGAGTCGGGAGGTGCCGAACCCGGACAAACAACTCCTTTGGTACATGAGTGGGACGCTTGGCGACATGTCGTATCGGCCCGCACTGCATGAAAATTATTGGATGGTGACCGTTGCTGCGAACCGGCGTGGCGCTCAGTCCCATTACATAGCGCGAATTGGCTTCGTTCAGGACCGCTTCAAATGACTGCGCCGATAGATGGTGGGCCTCGTCAACGATGATCTGACCGTACTGGCTAAGCAGTTCTGGCAAATCGTCGCGCCGCGCCAGACTTTGGATCACAGCGATATCGAGCATACCGGTTGGCTTCTTCTTGCCCGCACCGATCACGCCGATCTTTTGTCCATTCAATTCCAGAAAGCTTCCAAGTCGTTCTTGCCACTGACGCATCAATTCGGATCGGTGCACCAGTACCAGGGTGCTGACCTTTCGGTGGGCAATAGCGGCCGCAGCCGTTACGGTCTTGCCGAACGCCGTCGGGGCAACCAACATGCCGAAGTCATGCTTTATCATTGCGGTCAGCGCTTCTTGTTGGTCTGATCGCAGTTCGCCGGAAAACCGCGCATCTAAGAGTTGGCCCTTCGATCGAGCGTCGGCCAACCTCAACTCAATCTTGTTCGCGGAAAGAAGTGATCTGACGTCGCCCAGGCAACCTCGTGGTAAAGCCAAGTGCTTCTGGCGGTCTTCAGCTCGCCCGATGATCCGGGCAATATTCCATGTCGACATGCGCATCGCCTGCGCTTTGTAGAAGTCTGGATTCTGGAACGCGGCCAACCTGATAAGACGGTTCATCAGCGATTGCGGCAGTCCTGCTTTCTCAATGAACAGCTGATTGCCAATTGTCGCGCATACCGCTTTTGGCATCGTGTCCGAGAGCGTGACATCCGGCTTGGCGGCACGCACCCACGGCGTATCTGCATTTTCGTCCGGCACATCAGCGTAGGCGATGTCGAGGGGGTGCCGGTCGCCGACAAGTTTGGTCAGTGCGGCTTCAATACGTGCTTGTGGAAGTGGCGCGATTTGTTCCAAGAATGCCCATTGGTCTGGCAAGGGTTGCAGGTTCGAGTCGACGAAAACGCTGCGCCCAAGTTCGCGAGGGTGCTTTTGCAGTGGCAACGCGATCAAATTGCCGAACCCTCCTTTCGGCATCGTGTCTTGATTTGGAAATAGGCGATCATAAGACGACAGCTTCAATTGCCTGGTACGTGCACACGTTGCACTGATCAAGGCAGTGCCCAGCCGGCGCGCATCACGTGCCGGCGTCGGGTTCGAAAAGAACAGCCACAAGTGGGCGCCATTGCCAGACCGCGAGATTTCTAGCGCAGCAGGCAAGTCGTTGAGTACGCATGTCTGCAAGACCGCCCGCGCGTCTTCGCGCCAATCGTCGTCGTCAAAATCGATGGCGAGAAAATGGCAGCGATCATCTACAAGGAGAGGATAGACGCCGGCAGTGATATTGCCCCTCAGGTGGCTCTCGATGACATGGTCTGTTACGGGCACATAAAGGCTGTGGCTGCAATCGCTGCACTTGATTCTTGGCTTTTCGCAAACGCCTCTCCGCCATTCGTTGGCACAAACTGGGGAGTATCCAACCTTGCCACTTTGCTGCCCTTCCCACCGCACAGGGTAGACGTCGTCCCTGCCGCGAAAGAGCTTTCGGAAGAGCTTGACCTTTGCGCCTGGCGGCAACGGGCTAGCTTTCGATGGTGAAACTGTATACTGGGCCGCTTGCTCGGAAACTTGCTGTGGCAGAGCAATGCCGTGCG
Organism: Duganella sp.; assembly: GCA_035565375.1. GTDB lineage: Bacteria > Pseudomonadota > Gammaproteobacteria > Burkholderiales > Burkholderiaceae_D > Rugamonas. The sequence goes on from DATMSN010001190.1 coordinate 2,296, forward strand.
CAGAGAGAAGCGCCTTCAGCGCCGCATTTTCAACGCGTAACTGTAAAACTTCCGCTTCGATTTTTGACATGCAGCAGACGGTATGCGACCATGAAACTGAAAGTCCTCCCCCTTAGATCATGCTGCGGGGATGAATGCTTCAGCGCGAAATTGGTCAGCGAGAATTGTCTCAATAACTTTTGATTCTTGTCTCACTAACTTCTGTTCGAATATACGTCAAAATGGGTGAACTGTCTTGTGCTGTTCTGCTGTTCACAGCCGCCGTCAGCGAGTAACCGCTCTTGAACTTACTGGACAGGTGCTATTGTGCCGCATGTTCAGACCTCTGCATGTTGAAGAAACCGGCGCGGCGTGCGGACTTGGTCGACCATCTGGAAGACGTGGATCGGCTATCATCAGCGCCTTCCTTGGAAACTGCCGTTTAACAGACCGAGCCATTCATGCTTTTCCCGGTTTTAAGGTCAATACCGATAAAGCATTGGTAGCCGTTTTCCTTTGTATAGGAGCAATCGAGGTGGCCCTTGCGCCGTTCCCGGTAATTCGGATCGGAGCTACATGCATCCTTCACATCGGGGCCGATCTGGTCGAACAGGTCTTTCGCTGCACGGCCAGTCAGCACGACCGACGCTTGCTTGTCGGAGGATGTCGGTGGCCGCCTCTCCGACGGCGACCCTGAATAGACCTGATACCGTCCGCTGAAAGGCTGAAACTCCGGCGTCCACTCTTGCCTTTTCTCTGCCGCCGAAGCACCTGTGAATAGCGCGAGCGCACCGACAATGCAGACAATGTGAACGTTCATGACATCACCTTGAGGTCAACGTGAAAGTGGTCATCATGCCTTGTTTGAGATTTCACGCGGCTGCCGCCAATGGCCTGCTGCACTTTATCATCGTTAAAATAGATGATCTTCACCATCATGTGGTTCGCAAAAAGGCGAATAAGTTTGGTAGTTGCTTCGCGATCATAGGCCGAATCAAACCGCGTTAAGTTCGCCCCCTGACCCACTAGCTTGTCCTTTCGGATCGGGCGAATATCCACTTCGATTCCCTTCTGATGGCTGCGGTGCTCGTCATACGGCAGCCCGCCAGCGATGCTGATGTTTCCGATGCCGAACTTCCGATCGTCAATAGCCTGCCACTCGCGCTCGATATAGAAGATCACGGATAGCAATCGCGGACTAGCGTACTGTGCCCGCCCTCGATCAGGCGTCCCGTACACGTAGTAACCGGCATCCTCCGGCGCCTGCGGCAGTATGAAGTAGCCGCGTGAATCCTTTGGTTGGACTTCTAGCATGGCCGCTCCCTTACGCGCACTTGTTGCAGGCCAAATCCCAGCCGCCGGTTGTACTGCCGCCGGTGCCGCCTCCGATTTTCTGTTGGGTGTATTTCCACTTAACCTTGGAGAAGCGCAGTCCGATGTCGTCCTGCACGAGGCCGCTTTCGCTCATCTGCTGATCCATGTTGGCGATCATGACGTTTTCTAATTCAACCTCGTAATACTTGACCGGATTACCCTCACCGTCGGCACGCATAAACTCCAGAGTGGCCTTTGGGATTGTTTTGCCCATCGAGCAGGTTTGCATCAGTATCGGTGACGCCAAGTCTGCAACTTTGGAAAACGACAGGGTTCTGTGTTCGCAGCGTTCGGCCGTATGGCCGCCTCCAGTCGATGCGGTGGCGCTTCGAGGTTGCGTAACACCCCAATGCGCCACCGTGAGTTCGATCCACCCTTTATGCGCTGCATCGGCTGATTCGCCATTGATCCCGTCGATTTTCAAGTATGCGTCGGTTGCCATGTTACCTCCGAAGTTGTTTGGAAAAATACCAAGCCCATTGTCGCGTGATCCCCGGAAGTAAAAATTGGGGCGCGTCAAGCCGAGGTAATCGAGCAAAGGGTTTTTGAACGTATAGCCGGTCCGACACCTTCGCCGCGTCCGAAGTAGTCATACCCGTTGCCGCCCGGGCCTGATCTCGCCGGTATCTGGCGCCTCCGCCAGAATCTCTCCGTACAGCGCCACCAGCTTGGCGCCTTCGCGATCCCAGCGGTATTTGCTTTCGGCCGCGCGCCGGCCGTTGCGGCCCATCTGGTCGGCCACGTCCGGATGCATTAGCAGAAAGTTGATCGCCTTGGCGATCGCGTTCGGATTCTCGGGATCGACGCAGATGCCGCACTCGGCCTCCTCGACGATGCCGCGCCACAGCGGAAAGTCCGAGGCGATCACCGGCAACCCGGCCGACATGTATTCGAACAGCTTGATCGGCAGCGAATTGACGAAGTTCGGCTCCGGCTTCAAGGTCACCAGCCCGCACACGCTGCGCGCCATGATCTCCCCCACTTCCCGCCGGTCGACGAAGCCGTACTCCTCGACCTGGCGCCAGCCCCGGTAGGCCTTCAGTTCCAGGCGCAGCGCGGGCGGGTCGAACACGCCGGCCAGCAGCAGCCTGACGGGCGCCATCTCGAGCGCCTCGACGATGTGCCGGATGCCGCGCATTTCATTGATCGCGCCGACGTAGCAGACGCTGTCGCGCGGGATCGCCGTCGCCGTCGTCGATGCCGCGGCGGCCAGCTCGTCGATGGCCGGATAGTTGTGGATCACCGCCACCCGTGCGGCGCTCTTGTCGAACAGCGCGCCGATGTACGGCGTGGCCGCGACCATGGCGGCGAAACGCCGCGCCGCGAAGTGCTCCACACGGCGCG
>DATMSN010001191.1:0-2529 GCA_035565375.1 Duganella sp.
GCACCGCCTATGCGGCGCGGCTGGCGCTGCTGGAGTTGCGGCGCGACCAGTTGCGCGCCACGACGGCCTTGTACAAGGCCTTGGGCGGCGGTTACCGGTAGGTCCGGTCGCTAGCCCGGTCGAGCGTGGCGGAGACCGCGCAAGTCAATTGACGCAGCATTTCATGCCGTTGCCGCGCGCTGGAGCGCTTGCTCGATGCCATGGCAAGCAGGTCCGGCGGCGCCAGCGCGGCGCACGGCAGGTGGTAGTCGCCGTCGTCGCGCGGCCGGGCGCCGCATTCGCGCCAGAAGGCGTCGTAGTCGGCGTACACCTTGCCCTCCCTTAAGGCGCTGCGCACGGTCCGGTTGCGGTTTCCAACCAGGCGCATGCCGGCGCAACCGAAGTGGCGGCCCATCGCGGAAATCAGCTTGATGAGCAAACTTTTCGGGCGCAGGCCGTGCAGCTGGCGCGTTGCCTCGCGCACCACCGACAAACCCGCGTCGCTCTTGGGGCCCTGCAGGCAGCCGACGCCGATTTCAGTGCCCGCGCGTCCTTGAATGAAGGAAAACGCGCAGGAATACACCAGCGCCTCGCCATGCCATAGTTGCAGCGTCAGTTCGCCCTCGCGCTCCATCGGTTCGATGGCGCGCAGCACCACCCTGAACGGGACGCCGGATTTGCCCGGCACGTTGCCCAGTTCCACACCCGTGCGCGCCGCCTGCAACACCAGCGGTCCCCATCCCTGCCGCAGGATCGAATGGTAGTGGCCGATGAGCACGGAGGTGCGTTGCGCGCTGTTGAACGTGGTGGAAAGATAGGGGCGGAAGGCCTTGCCGACCAGCCGCGGCCTGGCGGCGACCAGTTCGCGAAACATGGGATCGGAATTTAGCAAGCCCAGCCATCCATGGGTGGCGTGCGGATGGAGCACGCTGCGAAGCGCCAGTTTGATCAGTTCACGCAGCCTGGCCAGCGGCGTGCCCCCGTGCGCACCCGAACGGAGGGTGATGTGCGAAGAATAATTGGTCATCATTTCCGGTCTCCACCGACGATAAAGTTCGGCAGGATACGTCCGCTGCGCGCACCTTCGATGGGCGGTGTGTGGAGACTCGGTGGAGGGATGAAATCTTTCCGGAACCGCCTCGGCGGCACCGCAACCACTGTGCAAGAAACAACACCCAACTTAATCCACATGAATCAACTTGCTTGATGGAAATTAGCGTCATACACTTGCAAGAGCGACCCACCGGCTTCGTTCCCGTGGAAGCGCACCACCGGCCCCAGCCCCGCCGGCATCCACAGCCGCGGTAAGATCCCGCGGCCAACCTCTCCGACGAGGCACACAATGAACGCATTCCAGAACCTCAAGATCGGCACCCGCCTGACTTGTGGCTTTGCCCTGATGATCATGCTGCTGGTCGTGCTGGCGGTCTTCGGCGTCAGCCGCATCCACGCCATCGACGCCGACACCGAGGTCATCGTCCATGACCGGTATGTCAAGGTTGCATTGGCACACACCATCGAAAACGAGGTCAACCGGCAGGCCAGGGCGCTGCGCACCGCGCTGATCGCCAACGACGGCGACATCTCGGTGCGCGAGCTGGGCAAGATCAGCGATTCGGTTCCGATCGTCGCCAAGGTGCTCGACCGGCTGCAAGTGATCATCCATACCGAGCAGGGCAAGGCCGCGCTGCAGGCGCTGCTGGCGGCACGCGCCACGTACCAGGAGCACGAACACCACCTGATCGAGCTGATCAAATCGAAACAGGGCGACGCCGCCCGCGATTACATGCTCAAGGAAATCATTCCACCGCAAACCGTGTATTTGAGCGCGATCGAGGCGTTCGCCCAGACGCAGGTCAACGGCATGGATCAATTCGCCGAGGAAGCCAACCAGATGGCCGGCCGGGCCAGCACGTGGATGATCACGCTGTCGGTGGTGGCCACGCTGCTGGCCTTGGCCACCGCGCACCTGTTGACACGGTCGATCGTGCGGCCTTTGCGGCGGGCGCTGGAGGTGGCCAAAACCGTCGCCGGCGGCGATTTGCGCACCCGCTTCGACACCTGCGCCAAGGATGAGACGGGCCAACTGCTGCAGGCGTTGAAGGAGATGAACGACAGCCTGAAGAACATTGTCGGCCAGGTGCGCACCGGCACCGACACCATCGCCACCGCGTCGACCCAGATCGCCAGCGGCAACCAGGACCTGTCCTCGCGCACCGAGCAGCAAGCCGGCGCGCTGGAGGAAACCGCCTCGTCGATGGAGGAGATCACCAGCACGGTGCGCGAGAACGGCGACAACGCCCGCCACGCCAACCAGATGGCCGTCTCCGCGTCGGACGTGGCCGTCAAGGGCGGCGCCGTCGTCGCGCGGGTGATCGACACCATGGGCTCGATCACCGACTCGTCGCGCAAGATCGTCGACATCATCGGCGTGATCGACGGCATCGCCTTCCAGACCAATATCCTGGCGCTGAACGCGGCCGTCGAGGCGGCGCGCGCGGGCGAGCAGGGCCGTGGCTTCGCCGTCGTCGCGACCGAGGTGCGCAACCT
>DATMSN010001192.1:0-3791 GCA_035565375.1 Duganella sp.
GCGCCATATTTTTTAACACCTCCGCTGATTTTCCCCGGTTAGGTCTACCTCTTGCGGCGCTGATCTTATTATTTGGTTTATCCGTGCCGCGTCTTATCATCGGATATTGGGCAAATATTGCCCTGCTTCGTAAAGCCACGCGTGAGATCAAAAAGATCTGCGCCTTCAAGCTTGATAGCAAACAAAAACTTGCACTAATCTCTAACGCGGGCTCCGGAAGTTTTTATTCGCTAATCCTACTCTATATTTCGATTTTCCTGGTCAGACTTATTACTGCTAGTTACTAGGATTTTAATTTAGTTAAACCACACGCGACGGATATAATAGCCAATTTAAACAGAGGGGTCACCAGCGTTTTACCGGTTTTTCGAATCATCAAGAGGATGCACAACTCGTTTGTATGATGCCGAGATTGTGGATCGGGTTAATCGAATAGACCGGTTCGCGAGATGCGGTCAGCCGTTCAAAGGAAAATTCCCGATCCCGGTGCGGCGCTTTGTGACATGGCCCGAGGCTGAAGAAAATAGTATTTCGCAAACTTGGGAAAATGCCGAACTTGAGTTTAGTAACCGTTTGTCTGAGTTCCTTCATTGCAATGCCGGTAAAGAGTATCAGCTATGGAATTTTGTCGTCGTGAAAGCCAAAAACGATGTTATTGGCCCGCTTGAGCGCAATGTGTAGCACCCAGCGCTAGATAAACATGGCTTGAACGAAAAAATATTTATGAAGACGGGCATTTCCCGTGCGGATGGGAGGGCTCGGTTGATTCATTGGAAGGCAATGTTCTTGTTCTATAGTTCAAAGTTATGCCAGGGGACAACAGGAGAACGTCTCCTCCAATTAGTTAGCGTAATGCCATGAGTATATGGTTTTTAGATGATCTATCGGACTGGCGCGATGTGAGGTCACTGTCAGTTGGTTCAGATAGTCTAGCCCGGACAGTAGCCCGCGTCGCCATTGAAAGCGATACTGGTCGTGTGCGCATCGATATACCAGCGGCGGATGATTGCACGTGTTTTCAAGACGTTCGCTTGATGGGTTCTCACGCGTACATTGGATATGGTTCCCGCTTGTTCGTGGTTAACCTAGCGCTGCTAGAATTCGTCGAATACGACATGGACGGTTACTTTTGCAGTCTTTATAGCGCTCATGATATCGAGTCATCTGGTGACGTATTTACTGTGCTGGCTAGTTCTGCCTCCGAGCTCTTAGCCTTTGATAGCAGCGGTGGCCTAATTTGGAAGGCCAGCGGACTCGGCATCGACGGGGTATTGGTGCATGGGGTCTCAGGTAATATGATTTGCGGTGACGGCGAATGGGATCCTCCTGGTGGGTGGCAGCCATTTGCCGTGTTACAGACTGATGGTGAGATTATCCGTAATGGCTCAGCCATTGGCTAGAGGCGGCAAACTGTGCTCAGGAAAGCCTAAGCTGCCTTGGCCCTGCTGTACCGTTCTGACCCTGCCCCTCCCGCTGCCGGGGCCTTACTCTGTAGGATCCGCCCCTGTCCGCAGCGCGGGTTGACGGTTCCCACCTGGGTCATTTTTGAAGGTCAGCAAAGGGGCGCCACCTACGTCGGAATCTGCCTGGATTCAATCTATGCCCAAAACGGACTTGAGATGTTATAAAGGCGTATTGACTACAAATCCGCTAACACCTTATCTCGATCTTTTCGACCAGAAGACTGCGTCGTATTGCGCGCGTTGGCCGTCGCTTCGCGTTGCGCGTACAACACCGCTTTCGGAACGGCCGTGACGTGCCGTTGTTCGGGCCCTGACCGCGATCACGGCGGCGTCGGCTGATAACGCCGGAACGCGTCCCGGATGTTTTGCCGCAGTTGCACATCGTCCCAGGGCTTGGTCAGGAAGCGGTAGATCTCGCCGCGGTTGACCGCCTCCAGCACCGATTCCAGCTCGGTGTAGCCGCTCAATATCAGCCGCATGGTGTCGGGATACAGCCGCGTGGCGACCGCCAGGAACTTCGGACCGCTCATGCCCGGCAGCCGGTGCTCGCACAAGATCACCTGCACCGGCGTGCGCGCCAGCACATCGAGCGCCTCCTCGGCGCTGGCGGCGGCGACGATGCGGTAGCCCTCCGAACGCAAGGCACGCTTGATCGCGGACACCAGCGACGCCTCGTTGTCGACGATGAGCAAGGTGCGCTCGCGCGCATCGCCACCCGCCGGCAGCTCGATATGCTTGTCGGCGCGCAGCATGGCCTCGAACTCCGCCGCCGGCACCGCCGGGCTGAAATAATAGCCCTGGATCTGGTCGCAGCCCTTGGCCCGCAGCTGTTCGAACTGCGCCGCCGTCTCCACCCCCTCGGCGATGACCAGCATGCGCAGATTGTGCGACATGGCGATGATGGCCGAGGCGATGGCCGCGTCGTCGGGATTGGTCGTGATGTCGGTGACGAAGGCGCGGTCGATCTTGACGCTGCTGAACGGGAAGCGTTTCAGGTGCGCCAGCGACGAGTAACCGGTACCGAAATCGTCCAGCGACAGCCGCAGCCCCAGGGCGCCCAGCTGGCGCATGGTCCTCTCGGCGCCGGCCGGGTCGCGCATGACCAGCGATTCGGTCAGTTCCAGCTCGATCAGATTGCTGTCCAGCCCATGCGCGCGCAGACAGCCCGCGACCTGCGCGGCGAGGTCGCCCTGACCGAACTGCAGCGCCGACAGGTTCACCGCCACCGGCACCACCGGCACCCCGGCCGCCACCCACTCGGCCTGCTGGGCGCAGACGTTGGCGATCACCCAGGCGCCGATGTCGAGTATCAGGCCGCTCTCCTCGGCCAGCGGAATGAATTGGGCCGGCGGGACCATGCCGCGCACCGGATGGATCCAGCGTATCAGCGCCTCGGCGGCGGCCACGCGGCCGGTGCGCAGATCGACCTTGGGCTGGTAGTACATGACGAACTGGCGCTGCTCGCAGGCCCGCCGCAGCATGGTTTCGAGTTCGAGCCTGGCGATCATCGCGGCGTTGAGCTCCGACGAATAGAACGACAGCCGCTCGCCGCCGGCCTTGGCCTGCTTCAGCGCCGCCTCGGCGTGCCGGAACACCGCCTCGGCGTCGGCGCCGTCGCGCGGATAGCTGGCGATGCCGCCATGGACGCTCAGGTGGATGTCGTTGCCGTCCACCCGCATCGCTTGTCCGATCAACTCGCCGGCGTGCTCGATCACCGGCAGCGGATTCTCGTTGGCGCCGCAGGCGCCGGCGATGACGTAGGTGTCGCCGGCCAGCCGTGCCACCGTGCACGGACGGTTCATGCCGTCGGCCAGGCGCTGGGCGACGATGCGCAGCACCTGGTCGCCGACCCGCGACCCGAGCGCGTCGTTCAGACGCTTGAAGCGGTCCAGGTTGATCATGAGGACGAACGCGTGGCCGCCCTCGTGCTTGCAGGATTGGATGATCTGGCCCAGCCGGTCATGGAACAGCGCCTGGTTCGGCAGCCCCGTCACGGCGTCGTAGTAGGACAGATAGTTGACGCGCTCCTCCTGCGCGATGTATTCCATGGCGAACGAGATGTCGCCGGCCAGGTCGTCCAGCAGCACCAGTTCCTCGGCGTCGAAATAGCCGGCGTCGCGCGCGTACAGCACCATCACCCCGACCGCCTCGGCGCCCTGCATCAACGGCAGCGCGGTCAGCGACAGGAACCCATGTTCACGCGCGTCGCGGCAGGTCGCCCCGCCCTGGTCCGGCGCGCTCAAATCGTTGCAGCAGACCGTCCGCGCGTGCGCCAGCGCCCGCCGTGGCACGCTCAGTTCATCGTCCGGTTCCAGCGCCATCTCCCGC
>DATMSN010001193.1:0-3497 GCA_035565375.1 Duganella sp.
CCGGCGACGCTGATGATCGGCGCGGCCGTCGGGCCGCTGCTGGGAGGCACTCTGGTCAAAACCGCCGGCTACGGCAGCATCGGCATCGCCGCCGCCGTGCTGGCGGTGCTGGCCGTGTTGAGCTTCCACCGCGCGCATTCCCGTCCCGTTCTTGTTCCATCCTTGTGAGGTTCGTATATGAAAACCAAACGCGCTTATCGCTTCGTCGATCTGTCGATCTACCTGGAAAACGACGTGTTGTCCGATCCGCCGCCGCTGGCGCCGAAGATCACTTATCAAACCCACGCCGACACGCTGCCCGAGTTCATGGCCATGCTGCCGGGTACCAAGGCGGAGGACTATCCGGAGGGGGAAGCCGCCGCCGCCGAATGGGTCACCCTGACCACCCATAACGGCACCCACCTCGACGCCCCGTACCACTTCCATTCGACGATGGACGCCAGCCTGGGCGAGCGCAAGCCGTCGATCACGATCGACGAGGTGCCGCTGGAATGGTGCTTCCAGACCGGCGTCAAGCTCGATTTCCGCCACTTCGCCGACGGCTACGTGGCCACCGCCGCCGACGTCGAAGCGGAATTGAAACGCATCGGCTATGAACTGCAACCGCTCGACATCGTCGTCGTCAACACCCGCGCCGGCTCGCGCTACGGCCAGCGCGATTATCTCGGCGCCGGCTGCGGCATGGGCTACGAAGCCACCATGTACCTGCTCGAACGCGGTGTGCGCCTGACCGGCACCGACGCCTGGAGCTGGGATGCGCCGTTCTCGTACACCGCCCAAAAGATCGCGGAAACTGGCGACGTGTCGCTGATCTGGGAAGGGCACAAGGCGGGCCGCGACATCGGCTACTGCCATCTGGAGAAGCTGCACAACCTCGAGGCGCTGCCATCGCACGGCTTCACCATCAGCTGCTTCCCGCACAAGATCCGCCGCGCCTCGGCCGGCTGGACCCGCGCGGTGGCGATCTTCGACGACGCGGAGGTGGCGGCATGAGCCTCCCGGCCATCCATCGCGTCGTCACCGGCCACGACGCCCAGGGGCGCGCCGTGGTCAGCTCCGACGGGCCGTTGCCCACGGTGATCGAGATAGCGGCGATCCCCGGAACGGTCTTCCACGAGGTGTGGAGCACCGACGAGACGCCGGCATTGCTGGACAACGGCGCCGATCCGAGCATCGCGCCGTTGATGCTGCCACCGCCGCCCGGCGGCACGCGCATCCGCTTCGTCGATATCCCGCCCGACACCGAGGAATTCCTGGCGCACGGCGCCGACAACATGCACAAGGCGTTCACGCAGGCGGGTGACGCCGGGGCTTCGACGGTGGCGGAGGATTCGCCGCATCCGCTGATGCACCGCACCGAGTCGATCGACTATGGCGTGGTGATCGAGGGCGAGTTGACCTTGATACTGGACCGTGGCGAAGTCAGGCTTGGTGCCGGCAGCGTGGTGGTCCAGCGCGGCACCAACCACGCCTGGGCCAATCGTTCGGGTAGCGTCTGCCGCATGCTGTTCGTGTTGATCGGCGGGCGCTACTCGCCGGAGATCAAGAATGGACAGAACATCGTCAGCGGCGGCGGAACCACCGCCGGTGACGGCTCACAACGATAGGAATGACATGAAATTCGCCTCTCTTACCACCGGCCATCCCGACGGCCGCCTTCTGCTGGTCTCGCGCGATCTGAAAACGGCGGTCGATGCCGGCGCCATCGCGCCCACCCTGCTGGCCGCGCTGGAGCAGTGGGAGCGCGTGCGCGGGCCGCTCGAACAGCTGTATGCTTCGCTTAACGCCGGTCGCGCGCAGGCCAGCTTCGAATTCGCGCCCCAGCGTTGCGGCGCGCCGCTGCCGCGCGCACCGCAATGGCTGGACGCCTCCGCGTTTCTCAATCACGGCCGCTTGATGGAGCAGGCTTTCAACACCGCGCCGATACCGGATTTCGACACGATTCCCGTCATGTACCAGGGCGCCAGCGACGATATGCTCGGACCACACGTGGACATCGCGCTGCCCAGCGAGGCCGACGGCATCGACTTCGAGGGCGAATTCGGCGTGGTGGTCGGCCCCGTGCCGCTGGGCGCGACGCCGGAGCAGGCGCTCGACGCCGTGCGGCTTGTGGTGCAGATCAACGACTGGAGCCTGCGCGGGCTGGGGCCGCGCGAGATGCGCACCGGATTCGGCTTCCTGCAGGCCAAACCCTCGACCAGCTTCGCGCCGGTCGCCGTCACGCCCGATGAACTGGGCTCCGCATGGCAGGAAGGGCGGGTGCACATGGCGCTGGAGGTACAGCACAACGGCAAGCACTTTGGCGCGCCCCATGGGCGGGAAATGCAGTTCAGCTTTGGTCAATTGGTGGCCCACGCGGCGCGTTCGCGCCGTTTGAGCGCCGGCACCATCGTCGGTTCGGGCACCGTCTCCAATGTCGACCGGGCGGCCGGTTCCGCGTGCATCGCCGAGCGCCGCGTGATCGAGATCATCGACGCCGGCTTCGCCAGCACGCCGTTCATGAAGTTCGGCGACCGCGTGCGCATGCAGGCGCGCGCCGACGACGGCGCCGACGGTCCGTTCGGCGTGATCGACCAGCGCGTGGTGCAATCCATCCAGGCGCGCTAAATTTAGGGAGAAGAGATGATCAAATTGATGATAGTGGGCCGGCGCCGTGGCGGCATGACGCTGCGGCAGGCCCACACCTATATGCGCGATGTGCACGGCGCCTCCGTGGTTCGCTTCATCGGCGAGCTGCCGCATCTGGCGCCGCGCCGCTATATCCAGAATCACGTGTTCGACGGCTGCTTCCGCGTGCCGGACGGCGGCGCCGATACCTTCGCCGGCGCCCGCGACTTCGTCACCCAGGTATGGTTCGACGACGCGGCGCAGGCGGCCGCCGCGCTGTCGGCGCCGTTTTACCTCGATGTCCTGCAGCCGGACGAGGACCGCTTCGTCGACCAGTCCAGCGTGGTCAGGCTGCCGGTCGTGGAGCGCGAAACCCACGGTGGCGGCGATGGCGCCGCCAAGGTGTTTGTGATGCTGCGCGCGGCGCCCGGCGTCACGTACGACGATTTGGCCGCCGCCAGCGCGCCCTTGTGGCGACGGTTGCTGGAGGAAGAGGGCCTGGGCATCGCCCGCGTGGTGCGTAACCAGGTGTTGGTGCGTCCCGGGACGCCGGCGCCCACCGTCGATCTGGTGGATGAAATCTGGCTGTCCGGCGATGACGCCGCGCGCGGTCTCGGCGAGCGCTGGCTGACACTGGCGTCCGACAGACAGCTCGCGTCCTTGCTGTCGCCGGGATCGACCGTCGTGCTGATGGCGCGCCAGCATGTGCTGTACGCCGGAGCCTCCACATGAACGTGGTCGTCACAGGCGCCAGCGGTTTCGTCGGCCAGGCGCTGGTGCGGCGCCTGCTGGCCGACGGTATCGGCGGCCGCGCCGTCACCACGTTGACGTCGATGGACATGCGCTTCGACGGCGCCGCGACGGACGCGCGAGTGCGCCGGTTGCAGGGC
>DATMSN010001194.1:0-5465 GCA_035565375.1 Duganella sp.
GGCGTCGCCGGCCCGCTCGAGCAGCGGCAGCACGGTTTCCTGGGCCGTCATCGACAGCGCGGGCACCTTCAGCGTCAACACCAACAGCACGTACTGGCGCCCGGCGCCGGCGACGAACAGGTGGCCGTCGCGCGGGCGCACCGGCGTTTCCTGCGCGCGTTCCTGCACCCAGCCGGCGAACAATCCGAACGGATCCTGCTGCCACGAGCCCAGTTTCGGTCCGCCGAAGGAGCCATACAATTTACCCAGCGCCGCCTCCAGCCAGAACTGCGACGGTTGGCCGCGCAATTGCGCCTCCTGCTGCGCGGTCAGCAAGGTCAGGCTATGTTGCTGGAACAGCGACAGCCAGTCGTCCTGTGTTTTTTCGTCGATCGGCGCGGCATCGAACAAATCCTTGCGCGGCGCCAGCACGGCGCTGTAGGCGTCGGCGGCGCGCTTGGCGTCCTCCCAGTCGGTGGCGCCAACCAGCACGATCACGCGCTGCTGCGCCGCGTCGACCATGTGCGAGAACGACTGCTGCAGCACCGGATCGCGCTCCTGCACCGGCAGCAGCGCCATGATGTCGGTGTTGGGCACGATGCGCTGGACCAGCCACAGATAGGCGTTATGCCCCAGCAGCAGGCACACCACCACCGCCCATAGCAGCGCGAGTTGTCGGGTACGCGTCAAAACAGCGCCGCCTCTTCCCTGGTCATCGCCGTCTCGCCGGTCTGGATGGCGGAGAACACGATGCTGGTCTTGTCACCGCCAGCCTCGCTCATGACGATGTTCTTGACGTAGGCGCCGCCATCGAGCTTGATGGTGCCGATGGCTTTTTCCAGCGCCGCCTGGCGCGCCTTCAGCGCCACGTTCCAGCTGCCGGCGTCGACGGTGCCGTCGACTTCGAACAGCGATTCGAGCTGTCCCAGATCGCCCGACAGCAGCGAGAACAGCACGTTGTTGATCATGCGGACGGTCGGCTCGGTCTTGGCGTCCAGGCGCATGGCGACGCGGTCGCCCTGGTAATTGACGATTTCGTCGCGCGTCAGCCGCAAGGTGTTCGGGAATGGCTGCAAGGTGCGCCACAACACGCCCTTGCCGGCCACCACGCAGAAGCGGCCGTTGGAGGCGAGCGGCTTTTTCATGCCGGCCAGCTGCTTGGTCTGGTCGAAGCGGCCGCACATGATGGCCGGCTTGGCCAGCATGGCCTGGATCTTCGCGACCGGCGCGGCGGCCTGCGCGGGGTTGAACAGCGCCAGCGCGGCCGCCAGCAAAACGGTTTTTATCTTATTCATACAGGCTCGATTCCCAATTTTTCGAACAGCACCGGCGGCGACACGAAGCACATCTCCTTGGTCGCGAGATCGACGGCGACCATCGTGGTGGTGGCGCGGTTCAGGCGCTTGCCGGTTTCCGCGTCGGTGATCAGATAGTCGATCTTCAAACGGTTTTCCCACTCGACGATATCGGCGCGCAGCTTGAGCTTCTGGCCGAAGGTGGCCGAGCCGACATAGCGCAACTGCATGTCGATCACCGGCCAGGCGTAGCCCGAGGCCTTCATCTGCGGGTAGTTGTAGTCTATCTTGTCCAGCAAAGCGCAGCGCACGACTTCCAGATACTTGACGTAGCGGCCGTGCCAGACGATCTCCATCGGGTCCAGGTCGAAAAACTGCACCTGCATCTCGACTTCCGCGAACCAGCGGCTATCCTTGTTAGTCCTGCGCATACAAATCCCATGATTTGGCGCGGATGCGCTCGAGCAGCAGGCGCAGGTCCGGTTCCAGGCGGCGGTCTTCCTCGACCGCCTTGATATCGGCGCCAAGCGCCTCCTGCATCGCCGCCAGCGGGGCGTGCGGACGCAACTCGGGGCTGAGCTGGCAGCGCAGCCAGACGCCCTGGCGCACGGTGATCAGCAACGCGGCGACCACCTGCTCCGTCAACTCCAGCACGCGCAGGCAATCGCGCGCGGCGATGGTGCCCATGCTGACCTTGTCCTGGTTGTGGCATTCGGTCGAGCGCGAGAACACCGACGCCGGCATCGTCAGCTTGAGCGCTTCGGCGGTCCACGCCGAGGCGCTGATCTGCAGCGCCTTGAGGCCGTGGTTGATCGCCGCGCGCGGGCCGGTGGCGCCGGACAGGTTGGCCGGCAAGCCGTGGTTGTAGCGGCTGTCGACCAGCAGCGCCATCTGGCGGTCCAGCAGGTCGGCCAGGTTGGCGACGGCGTTCTTCATGCCGTCCATCGCGAAGGCGATATGGCCGCCGTAGAAGTGGCCGCCGTGCAGCACGCGCTCGTTGTCGGCGTCGATCAACGGATTGTCGTTGGCGCTATTGAGCTCATTCTCGATCGACGTGCGGAAGAACGGCATGGCGTCGGCCAACACGCCGATCACGTGCGGCGCGCAGCGGATCGAATAGCGGTCCTGCAGACGCTTGCCGTTGCGTTCCCACTGGTCGGTCGGCAGGTCGCTGCGCAGCCACGCCGCCACCTGCTGCATGCCGCCGTGCGGCTTGACGGAGAACAGCACCTCGTCGAAGTGGTGGGCGTTGCCGTCCATCGCGAACGACGCCATCGCCGTGATGCGGGTGGTCAGCTTGACCAGATAATCGGCGCGGTCGTAGGCCATGCAGGCCAGCGCGGTCATGACGGCGGTGCCGTTCATGATCGCCAGTCCCTCTTTCGGCCGCAGGCGCAGCGGCGTGATGCCGGCTTCGCGCAAGGCCTGCGCGGCCGGCACCTGGACGCCGTCGCGCCATACCTCGCGCTCGCCGCACAGCACCGCCGCCACATACGACAGCGGCGTCAAGTCGCCGCTGGCGCCGACCGAGCCCTCCGAAGGGATCAGCGGCAGCAGGCCGGCGTCGAGCAGGCGGGTGATCTGCAACAGCAGTTCGACGCTGACGCCGGAGTAGCCTTTGCTCAGCGACGCCAGGCGCGAGGCCAGGATCGCGCGCGTCTGCTGCGGCGTGAAATACTCGCCCAGGCCGACGCCGTGATAGGTGTACAGGTGGTGCGGCAGTTCGGCCACCAGCTCCGGCGGCACGGTGACGGTGCAGGAATCGCCGTAGCCGGTGGTGACGCCGTAGATGGTGCCGTCCTCGCGCAGCAGCCGCTCGAGGAAATCGGCGCCGCGCGCGATGGCGGCGCGGAACGCGGGATCGTCCGACAGCGTTGCCGTCGCGCGTTCTTGCGCGATATCGACGATGTCTTCGATCGTCAGGCGCTGCCGGTCGAAGCGGACGGCGCGCGCGGCGGCATTCAGTCGGGCTGTGTCAGCGGGATACATCGGAACGCTCCAATTCGGGTAAATGCCAAAAATCGTAAAAATTAAACCATTGCAGCGGCGCCTGCGCGGTGTGGTGCTCCAGCCGTTTGGCGTAGTCGCCGGCCAGTTGCGCCAGCGCGGCGTCGCGCTCCTTGCGCGGGATGCGCACCGCGTCGCGGAAGCGCTCGAAATACAGGTCCGAACGACGCCCCCGGCGCATCGAGAATAACAGGAACACCGGGCATTGCAAGACACCGGCCAGCACGTAGGGACCGACCGGGAAGGCGGCCGGCGCGCCGAGGAAATCGGCCACCGCCACGCGCGGATTATGCGAGACCGGAACGCGGTCGCCGGCGATGACGACGAATTCGCCGCGCGCCACGCGCTCGGCCAGCAGCATCGCGGTGGCCGGCGACATTTCCGTCACCTGCATCAGATTGAGCTGGCTGGCGGGATTCAGGCTGCCCAGCATCTCGTTGAAGGCTTGCGCGTGCTTGGTGTGCACCAGCACCGTGAGCTTGATGTCGTGCCGCTGGCGCGACAGCACCCGGCACAACTCCAGATTGCCCAGGTGGGCGCAGATCAGCAGGCCGCCGCGCCCCGCCGCCACCGCGTCGCTGATCAGCTCTCCGCCGTGCAGGGTGACGTCGTCGACTTTGAACAGGCCGCCCCACAGCAGCATCTTGTCGAGGATGCTCTCGCCGAAGGCGGCGAAGTGCCGCATCACGCCCGGCTGCGCGCGGCCGCTGAAGCGCTCCATGCGGCGC
This sequence comes from Duganella sp., assembly GCA_035565375.1. Taxonomy (GTDB): domain Bacteria; phylum Pseudomonadota; class Gammaproteobacteria; order Burkholderiales; family Burkholderiaceae_D; genus Rugamonas. The sequence continues at coordinate 4,010 of DATMSN010001194.1, forward strand.
AGATAGTCGCGCGAAGCCTTGCGCGGCAACGGCTTGGTCAGCACGTACCAGGCCAGCACCGGATACAGCACCACGCGGAACGGCCAGCGGCCGAAAACGCGGCAGATCCAGAACAGGAAACGCATGCCGGCGACAAAGCTGATTTCGTTGATCGCGGCCCAGTGCAGACTGCGCGCGCTCACGGTGCCCGCCACTTCCGCGCCAGCAGTTTGGGGATGCGCGGCAGCATGCCGAAGAACAGCACCGTGTGCATCCACGAGATCAGCACATTGTCGCGCCAGACGCGGAAGTGCGACACGCCGTCCGCCGGATACGATACGCGGGTGGGCAGATTGACCACTTGCAGGCCATCCCAGAACAGCCGGACCAGGATGTCGGTGTCGAAGTTCATGCGCGCGCCGATGGCGTGGCGCGCCGCCAGCGCGTTGACCGGCGCGACCGGATAGACGCGGAAGCCGCACATCGAGTCCTTGATATCGAACGACAGCGTATTGATCCAGACCCAGACATGGGTGGCGTAGCGGCCGTACAGGCGCGCCTTGGGCACCGATTCGTCGTAGACCGGATGGCCGGCGATGATGGCGTCCGGGTGGGCCCGCGCTTGCGCGAGGAACCCGGGCACGTCGTCGGTCCGGTGCTGGCCGTCGGCGTCGATTTGCAGCACGTGGCTGAACCCCATCTGCGCCGCGCGCACAAAGCCGCTGAGCACCGCCACGCCCTTGCCCTGGTTTTGCGGCAGCCGCACCAGCGTCACGCGCTCCGGGTTGGCCTGCGCCAGCGCATCGAGCACGCCGGCGCAGGCCGCATCGCTGCCGTCGTCGACCAGAATGCACGGCGCGTCGTGGCGCAACAGGCCCGCCAGCACCGCGCCGATCGCGTGTTCGTGGTTGTACACCGGGACCACGATGCAGGGCTTGAAGGCCGGCGCGTCACTCATGGCCGCTCCCTGGCAGCAGCATGACGCGGCCGCTCGAGTGCTGTCCGGCTTCGGACGCGTAGCGGAATTGCAGGCTGCCCTTGAGCGCGTCGTGCAGCAATTCCAGCCGCACCGGCTGCGCCGGCTGTATCACCTGCTGGAACTTGAGCGCGTTGATGCCCTTGAAAATGGCCGGCAACGGAAAGTACTGGCGGCCGTAATGGATGGCCCAGTCGACCTGCACCACTCCAGGCAGGATCGGCGCGACGTCGAAGTGGCCGTCGAAATAATAGAGGTTCGACGGTGCAATCACCTCCAGCAGCACGCGATCGCCGGTGCGTTCCAGCTCGCGCACTTGCGGCAGGCGCGGACGACGATCGGCGCCGTCGCCGTCCAGCAGCGCAAACAAGGCGGCCAGCGTGGTCTTTCCTTGCGCGTTCACCGGCATCTGATCCAGATAACGCCAGCGGCGCGGCAAGGCCACCAGTTCCACCGTCGCGGCGAGCGCCGCGCGCAGCCGGGCGTTCAGCGCGGTCTTGC
>DATMSN010001195.1:0-1568 GCA_035565375.1 Duganella sp.
GCCGCGCCGGCCGGCCCCGACCCGCAAGTGCTGTTGCTGGGCGAGGTGCACGACAATGCCCAGGGGCACCGGCTGCGCTACGATTTGCTGCGCCAGCGGATCGAGGGCGGCTGGCGGCCGGCCATCGTCATGGAGCAGTTCGACCGCGAGGACCAGGATCTGCTGACCAAGGCGCAAAAAGGCTGCCTCGACGCGCAATGCGTGATCCGCGTGGTCAATGGCGCGCGCTGGGACTGGCAACTGTATTACCCGCTGATCCAGCTGGCGCTGGACTACCACCTGCCGCTGGTGGCCGGCAACCTGTCGCGCGCCGACGCCTCGCGCGTGGTGCGCGACGGCGTGACGGCCACGTTCGATCCGCGCAGCGTCAAGGATTACCGCCTGGACCAGCCGCTGCCGGCCGACGTGCGCGCCGCGCAACGGCGCGAGATCGCCGCCGGCCACTGCGACATGACGCCGGAGATGATGATCGACGGCATGGTCAACGCCCAGGTCGCGCGCGATATCTGGATGGCCAAGATCGTGCGCGACCAGCGGCCGCGCGATGTGGTGCTGATCGCCGGCAACGGCCACGTGCGCAAGGACATCGGTGTCGCGCGCTGGCTCAACCAGATTGAGCCTATACTGACGGTGCGCAGCGAGGGCTTTGTGGAAGGCGGCGACAACGCCGGCCGCTACGACGTGGCGCACCAGCTCAAGCCGCCGCGGCGCGACGATCCATGTGCCAAATTCAAGACCAAATGAAAACTGTCTATATCCCCGAGGCGCCGGCGCGCGCCGAGATCGACACGATGCCGGGCGCCACGTTGCTCGAGTTCGGCGCCAACTGGTGCGGCCACTGCATGGCGGCGCAGGCGCCGCTGGCGCAGGCCATGGCCGGCCATGACGGCGTCGCCCACTACAAGGTCGAGGACGGACCGGGCAGGGCGCTGGGCCGCTCCTACCGCGTCAAGCTGTGGCCGACGCTGGTCTTCCTGCGCGACGGCCAGGAGGTGGCGCGCGTGGTGCGGCCGCTCGAGGCCTCCGCGATCGCCGCCGGGCTGATGCAAATCGACCAACGGTAATCCGCCCTACGCCCCTCCCGGGCAAACATATCTGCTTGGCAAGCTGCGGAGGTGGTGTGTATGATGAGGCGCACCATCCATCCGCAGGAGCCTCACGCATGAGCCAGTCTCAACCGGTATCGTCCAAGACCAATTCGCCGGCCACCGTGCTGTTTGCCAGCCTGATCGGCACCACCATCGAATTCTTCGACTTCTATATCTACGCCACCGCCGCCGTGCTGGTGTTCCCCAAGCTGTTCTTCCCGGCCAGCGATCCGGCCGCCGCCACCCTGCAGTCGCTGGCCACGTTCGCCATCGCCTTCTTCGCGCGCCCGGTCGGCTCGGCCGTGTTCGGCCACTTCGGCGACCGCATCGGCCGCAAGGCCACCCTGGTGGCGGCGCTGCTGATGATGGGCATCTCGACCGTGGTGATCGGCATGCTGCCGACCTACGCGCAGATCGGCACCATGGCGCCGGCGCTGCTGGCGCTGTGCCGCTTCGGCCAGGGCCTGGGCCTGGGCGGCG
>DATMSN010001196.1:0-4459 GCA_035565375.1 Duganella sp.
CCGGCGCGCCCGCCGGCTGCCTGGCCGCCACCTCGGCGCTGGGCGACCAGGGCAACCTGAACTACGCCAAGGGCGACCGCTACACGACCTTCCTCAAGGGCACCCATGAACTGCTGATCAAGATACCGGACCAGGATGTCAGCGTGATGACACGGGTGGGCTGGCTCAAGGATTTTTCGGCGGCCCACACCACCGGCTTCACCAGCGCCACCGATCCCGGCCCGCCGGCGGTGCGCGGCGGCCTGTCCGACGACGCCCGCAAGGACCTGCGCTTCAAGACCCGGCTGTACGACTTCTGGGTCAGCAAGACCTTCGACGTCGCCGACCAGCGCGTGCGTGTCCGGGTCGGCAACCAGGTGATCAGCTGGGGCGAAAGCCTGTTCCTGCCGGGCGGCATCAACACCACCAATGCCTCCGACCTGCTGAAATTGTCGCAGCCGGGCACGCCGTTGAAGGAGGGTATCCTGCCGGCGCCGATGGTCAGCGTGGCAACCGGCCTGGGCCACGGGGTCAACCTGGAAGCCTATGTGCAGACCCGCTGGAACGCCAACTACTTCCCGCCGACGGGCAGCTACTGGTCCACCGCCAACGGCCTGGGCAAGGGCGACTCGGCCTATGGCCTGGTCACGGACCGGGCGCGCAACTCGGGGCAGTGGGGCGCCGCGCTGCGCTACCAGCCCGAGGGCACGCAACTGAACCTGGGCGTCTACGCGATGAACTACCACGACAAGTCGCCCAACTTCAGCACCAACATCCGCAACACCGGCGTGACCGGCTGGACCTACGCCGAGGACCGCAAGCTGTACGGCATCAGCGCCAACCTGCCGGTGGGCGACTGGGCGGTGGGGGCCGAACTGTCGTACCGGCCGCGCGAGGCGGTCTCGCTCAACAGCAACGTCAGCGGCTGCGCCTCGCAAAACGGCAATTGCTGGGTCGACAACCACAAGGTGCAGGCGGCGCTGACCGGGCTGTATTCGGCGGCGCCGAGCAACGCCAAGGCGCTGCTCGACTTCCTGCACGCCGACACCGCCACCCTGATGGCCGAGGCGGTGCTGATCAAGTATCCGGGCTTGCAGTCGTACTACGGCGGCGATCCGATCTCGGCCGGCGCCTGGGGCTGGGGCCAGCAGTTCACCCCGGCCGGCACGCCGGTCGCCGTCGGCACCAAGACCTCGTATGGCGTCAACCTTGATTTCAGCTGGGTGTATGACGGCACGCTGATCCCGGGCTGGCAAGTGGTGCCGGAAATCTATTATTTCCAGGCGCTCAAGGGCCGCACGCCGAACAGCGCGTCGACCTTCATGCAGGGCGCGAAATCGCTCAATTTCACCGTCTCGCTGATCCAGAACCCCGCCACCTGGCAGGTGGCGCTGAACGTGACCCGCTTCTGGGGCGGCAGCACCGTGTTCGACCAGTTGTACCGCGACCGCAACCTGGTGGGCCTGACCGTGTCGAGGAATTTCTAGGCGCCGGCCACCGTTGTAATGACGCAAAACAATATCTATTTGTTGATGCCACGCCGCAAATTTGCTGATACAACATTCAGGGAAGGTGTGGCGGGGCATCTTCAACGAGAAGAATGGAAGAGACCAAGGCAATGACTATCTTAAACGAGGCTTGCACGGCGCGGATGGACGCGGCGCCGGCGGGCGCATCGACCGAATTGCGGCGCGGCAGCCTGGGCGTGGGGCTGATCGTGCTGCTGGTGATCTCGGCCGCCAGCCCGCTCAGCGTGGTGGCGGGCGGATTTCCCATTGGAATAATGCTGGGCAACGGGGCGGGCACGCCGGCGCTGGTGGTGGTGGCGCTGCTGTTGCTGCTGGCGTTCGCCTCCGGCTACACGGCCATGGCCGGCGAGGTCACCAACGCCGGTGGCTTTTACGCGTTGATCGCGCGCGGGCTGGGCGGCTACGCGGGCGGCGCGGCGGCGATGGTGGCCGTCGTCGGCTACAACAGTTTGCAATTCGCCCTGTACGGCATGTTCGGCGCGGTCACGTCCGGCTCGCTGCAGGCGGAATTCGGCATCCGCGCGCCCTGGTGGGCGTGCGCCTTCGCGGCCATGGCCAGCATCGCCGTGTTCGGCTACCGCCGCATCGACCTGTCGGCCAAGGTGCTGGCCTTGTTCGTCATCGCCGAATACGTGGCGGTGCTGGTGCTCGATATCGCCATCCTGCGCAAAGGCGGCGACAGCGGCGTGTCGCTGGCCTCGTTCACGCCGTCGGTGGTCGCCGCCGGCAATCCCTTCATCGGCCTGCTGTTCTGCTTTGCCGCCTTCATCGGCTTCGAGGCCACCACGATCTACGGCGAGGAAGCCAAGGACCCGCATAAAAGCATTCCGTTGGCGACCTATGTGTCGGTGCTGGTGATCGGCAGCTTCTACGCCGTGTCGCTGTGGTGCATGGTGCTGGGGGCGGGCGCGGACAAGGTGGCCGGCTCGATCCGGGCGCTGGCCGATCCGACCATGTTCCTCTACACGCTGTCGGAACGCTATGTCGGCCCGGGGTTGACGGTGGTGTTGCGTGGGCTGTTCATCGTCAGTGTGTACGCCGGTTTGCTGGCGTTCCACAATTCCACCGCGCGCTATTTTTACGCGATGGGCCGTGAGCGCTTGTTGCCGGGCCGGTTCGGCCATACCCATCCGTCGCACCAGAGTCCGCACGTGGCGTCGGTGCTGCAAAGCGTGCTGTGTTTCGGGGTGGTGTTGTGCTTTGCGCTGGCAGGGGCCGATCCGTTGATGACCTTGTTCGGATGGTTGTCGAATGTGGCGACGCTATGCATTTTGCTGTTGATGGTGTTGACCAGTACGTCGGTGTGGCGGTACTACCGGCGCCGGCGCCATGCACACTGCGGCCCGGTGCGCACCTTGTTGCTGCCGCTGTTGTCGGGTAGTGGATTGGGCGCGGTGTTGTTGCTGGCGGTGTCCAATTTCGATGTGTTGACGGGGGCCAGTCACAAGACCTCGTACGCTTTGGTGGGCGTGTTGCCGCTGGCCGTGGTCGCCGGGTTGGTGGCGGCGCACCGGCTGCGATTGGCCGACGCGCGGCGATTCGCCTGTCTGGGCCAGGTCGACCGCAGCTAGAAGAGTATTCTGATCCACGTAGTATTCTGATCCACGTAGGGCGGATTAGGCGGAACGCCGTAATCGGCCATTTATGAGCCGCCGACGGCGCATGCATGGCCGATTACGCTACGCTAATCCGCCCTACGTGTTTTAGATTGACGCGTTATCCACCTCAGGCGGCATCCGGCTCCACCAGGTTACCCGGCAACAGCCCGCCAACCCTGGTCGCGGCGTCCATCACCAATTTCCCTAAAAACTCCTCGTTGTACAGGCAGTAGCGCTCGTGGTTGAACACCAGCGTCAAACTGCCGGCCACCGTGCCGTCGCGGTACAGCACCGGCGCGGCCACGCCGTCGCTGCCCGCATCCAGCTCGCCATGCGAGACCCAATACCCGTGTTCCTTGATGGCCTGCATATGGGCCTTGAAACTCTCCCAGTCCGGCCCGATGGCGCGTGCGTCGGCATCGTGCTGGTGGGTCTTCCACAGGCGTTTGAGGCGCGGCTGCTTCAGGTGCGCCAGGATCACCTTCGAACTGGCGCTGCGGAAGGTCGGCACCGCCTTGCCCCGGCTGTACGTGATCGCCCAGTCGCGGTTGTCGCCCTCCTGGTGGATGTTGATGATCTGGCTGTCGTAGATGGTCGCCAGCAGGCCGATGCCGCCGGTGCTGGCGACCAGCTCGGCCAGCACGTCGCGTCCGATGTTGAGCAGCGGGTCGGTTTCGCGGATCTGGTAATCGAGCTGGATGATGCGCGGCCCCAGCCCATATAAGCCCATGTTGCTGACCAGCAGGCCGGCCTGCATCAGTTCCTTGATATAGCGATAGCACGTGGTGCGCGCCAGCTGCAGCTCGTCGGCGATGGCGTCGGCCGACAGGGCGGTGTGTTCCTTTGAAAACAGTCCAAGGATGGACAGCATGCGGGTCAGACTGGACATGGTCGGCGGCGCCTGCGGCGCTAAAAATAAAGGTGTCGCGCATTTTACCGCGATTTAAATCCTACATAGTGGGATTTAATAAAATCCCAAATAGCGGAACTGTGTATTGCGAAAATCGGGCCGGTATCAGGCGCGGCTGGCTGGTTATTCAAGATTTCCGGCGGCGTAGGTGGTATTTTGGCGTTTTTATGGCGGCAAGCTCGGCCTGTTTTGCGTAAATGCTGCGTTGACAGTCCCAAATAGTGGGATTATGATTTTCAACATGAAAACACCTAACCACCATCCGGCGCCCAACGGCGCATCCATCGTGCTTCGCGCCTGCGGCATGGCAGGCGTCGACGTATGTTTCGCCAACCCCGGCACCACGGAGATGCCGTTCGTCGCCGCCTTCGACGAGGACGGCGTTGGCGTGCGCGCCGTGCTCGGCCTGTTCGAGGGCGTCTGCACCGGCGCCGCCGACGGCT
>DATMSN010001197.1:0-2602 GCA_035565375.1 Duganella sp.
GCCTGCTGGGCAACCAGGTGGGCAGCGGCAACGGCCGCAAACTGGCCACCGTGGCCGGCGCCATCGGCGGCGCGGTCGCCGGCAACCAGATCGAAGGCCGGGTCAAGGCCAATAAGAGCTACGACATCATCGTGCGCATGAACGACGGTTCGGTCCGCAAGTTCCATCAAACCGAACAGCCATCGTGGCACCAGGGCGACGACGTGCGCGTGGTCGACGGCGGCCTGCGCTCGAACGACTAAGCGTTCAAGCCAGCGGCCAATTTCCTGGTGGATTGTTTAGTGCTAGACTCGCTGGCGAACAATCGTCCACTATGCCGTTAAGATAAGCCGCCCTCGTTGGCGGCTTGTCCACAACCAGGAAAAACGTCTATGCCACTCACTCGCTGCCGCGCCACGCTGCGGACCTCCGCCCTCATCACCAGCCTGCTTGTCGTCGGCGTAGGCATATCGCCGGCGCAGGCCGCGCCAACCGCCACCGTCCAAGCCGCCCAGGCGCAGAAGCAGCTGGCCAAGTTGGCGGCGGCGTTCCACGCGGCGCGCTGCAAGTTCGATCCGCTGCTGTTCGCCACCGCCAACGGCGACAGCCGCTACAACGATCAGATCGGCCTGAGCATTTCCCCGTCGGTGCGCGCGGCCCAGTTCGCGCTGTACCGCCAGATGCAAAAGCAGCTGATGGGCGTTCGGCGCGACCGGCTCGGCGATCCGGACCAGCTGACCTACGACCTGCTGTCCTACGAACTCAATAACGCGATGCAGCTGGAGTCCTTCCCGGAACATCTGCTGCCGCTCAACCAGTTCGACAACGTGCCCAGCACCTTGGCCAACTACGCCGACGGCACCGGCTCCCAACCGCTGGGTACGGTCGCGCAGTACCAGGCTTACCTGGACCGCCTGAACCAGTTGCCGGCCTGGATAGACCAGGCCATCGCGAACATGAGGCAAGGCATCCGCGCCGGCATCGTGCAGCCGAGGGCGATCACCGTGGCGATGCTGCCGCAGTTCCAGAACCTGCGCGCGGCCACGCCGGAGACGAGCGTCTACTATTCGCCGGTCACGCGCATGCCGGCGCAATTCTCCGCCGCCGACAAACAGCGGCTGACGGCGGCCTACCTGAACACGGTGGACAAGAAGATCGCCCCGGCGCTGAACCGCCTGGTGGGCTTCCTTGAAAACGAATACCTGCCGGCCAGCCGCGCCAGCGCCGGCTGGAGCGCGCTGCCGAACGGCGCCGCCTGGTACGCCGCGCGCATCAAGGACAGCACCAATCTGCCGCTGACGCCGGACGCGGTGCACGCGCTGGGCCTGAAGGAAGTGGCGCGCATCCAGCAGCAACTGGCGGCGCTGGGGCCGAAGCTGGGCTACGACGGCCCCGAAAAACAGCTGCCGCAATGGATGGCGGCGCAGGACAAGTTCAAGATCTTCACCACCGACGAGCAGGTGCTCGACGCCTACCGCGCGATCTACGCGACGGTGCAGGCCAAGCTGCCGACCTACTTCAGCCTGATTCCGAAGGCCAAACTGGAGCTGCATCTGGAACCGGAACTGACGCGCGCGACCGCCTCCGACCACTACACGCCGCCGGCGGCGGACGGCTCGCACCCGGGCGTGTTCTGGCCGGTGGTCAACGATCCGAAGCAATACAGCCGGGTCGACATGGTCAGCCTGTTCCTGCACGAGGGCGTGCCGGGCCACCACCTGCACGCGGCGCTGCTCAAGGAGCTCGACCTGCCGGACTTCCGCAAGTTCAGCACCGAAAATCCGAACAGCGCCGCCTACACCGAAGGCTGGGCCTTGTATTCGGAAACCCTGGGCCGCGAACTGGGCCTGTATGACGATCCGGTCGCCTACTTCGGCCACCTGAACGCGGAGATGCTGCGCGCCGCGCGCCTGGTGGTCGACACCGGCATGCACGCCAAAGGCTGGAGCCGCGAGCAGGCGATCGCCTACCTGGCCGATACGCTGGGCTGGAGCGAGGCGCGCGCGAAAAACCAGATCGAGCGCTACATGGTGTGGCCGGCGCAGGCGCTGAGCTACAAGATCGGCTCGCTGAAGATCCTGGAGCTGCGCGCGCGGGCGCGGGAGGCGCTGGGCGACAAGTTCAGCTACCAGAAATTCCACCAGGTGGTGATCGGCGACGGCACGCTGCCGCTGCCGATCCTCGAGGCGCGCGTCGACAAGTGGATCGCCGCCAGCAAATGAGCGCCAGCCGCCGCGATTATCGCGGCGCCGGCGTCATTTCGATAACACGTTCAGCACCGCCAGGGTCATCGCCCGGGCGGCGGTTTTGATCGACGGCTCCGGCACCGGCGCGTAGTACGGCGAGTGGTTGAAGGCGATCGGCTTGCCGCCCGGCTTGTCCGCCTCGGCCACCGCCGCCGGATCGTAGACGCCGGTGAAGAAGAACATCGACGGGATCCCCTCGTTGGCGTAGACCGAGAAATCCTCGCTGGCCGTCATGGCCGGCATGCGCGCCACGTTGACGTCGCCGAAGGCTTGCTTGAGCACGCCCTCGGTGCGCGTCACCAGCGCGTCGTCGTTGACGATGGCCGCGCCGCCGGTGATCAGCTCGACATCGGGCGCCGGCGCGTCCGCCATCGCGG
>DATMSN010001198.1:0-2652 GCA_035565375.1 Duganella sp.
ACGCAGCGCCCACCATGGATTGCTGCGGCAGTCTGGAATGGTGCCTGAAGATGCTCTCCTGCTGCTTCTAAGCGGTAGCAATTAAAAGGGTCCGCCGGCGACTTGCCGGCGGGCCCTTTTCACATGAACAGTCATCAAAAAACGTAATTGATTTTCCCGGCATTTGTAACTGAGCTGCTTGGCGTTGCTGCAATCATGTCCCCTCGTTCGATGCACAACCTAAAAGAGGGGGGACATATGAATAAAAACGTGATTTTGGCTTCGCTAACTGCTGCCGTTTTAATGGCAGGTTGCGGCGGCGGTGGAGGTAGTGGCGCTGAGAGCGCCAGTAGCGGCGGTTCAGCGACGTTGTTGGCAAGCACGTTGTTGGGAGGCAAAACGGCTGACGGCATCAGTGCCGTAAACTCGACCAATGCCGGTTTCACCGCGCCAACCATGCCACGCGTGAACGCGTTGGCCTATTTCCAGGTCACGGGCAGCAAGTTGCCCACCACCCTGACCCTGGACGTGGCGGATTGTGCCGGCATGACCACGATCTCGACCAGCGCCACCGCCGCGCGCTTTCAATGCACGCCCGGCGGCACAGCCGGCACCAAAACCATCACGGTCAAGAGAAAGTCGGGCGGCAAGACGCTGTACAGCGGGTCGGTCGCCGTGTCGGTCGAGACGCCGCTGCCGGTTCCCACCCGTGGGTTCAACCTTGGGAACTCGCTGGAGGCCGTCTGGGGCTATTCGATCCCGAGCGCGGCCGTGTACACCTCCGCCGCCCAGGCCGGGTTCAACGCCGTTCGCATCCCCTGCGCCTGGGCCACGAATTCCGATCCGAACACCGGCAAGATCGACCCCGCCTACATGGCCAAGGTCAAACAGGCGGTCGATTCGAGCATCGCCGCGGGCATGTCTGTCGTCATCAACGTTCACTGGGATAACGGCTGGTTCGACAGCAACATCGGCGACACGGTCGATCCAGCCCTCGACGCGAAAGTGCGCAACGTGTGGACGCAGATCGCGACCGCGTTCGCCGGTTACGACAACCGCCTGCTGTTCGCAGCGGCGAACGAACCCGATCTGAAACGCCCTGCCCAGATGAAAACGCTGGTGGCGTACTACCAGACGTTCGTCAACGCGGTGCGCGCCGGCGGCGGCAAGAACGCCAACCGCTGGCTGGTGCTGCAGGGCGGCGGCGATACCTCGTGGTTCACCACCCTGCCGACGGACCCGACTCCGGGTCGCCTGATGGTCGAATTCCATAACTACACGCCGACCCAGTTCACGCTCTTCCATGACGATCCGTCGTGGGGCAGATCGTTTTACTACTGGGGCTCGGCCTACCATTATGAAGGCGATCCGACCCGCAACGCCACGTGGGGGGAGGAAGGCACCATCGACGCGGAATTCCAGCAGTTGAAGGAGCAATTTGTCGACAAGGGCATCCCTGTATTGGTGGGTGAGTTCCACGCCTCCGGAAAATCGAACCTGACGGGCACCCAACTGGCCTACAACAGCGCTTCCACGCTCTACTGGAACAAGTTCGTGGCCGAATCGGCCCAGGCCCACGGCCTCTACCCGTTCTACTGGAGCACGCCCGACGCCCCGTTCAAGTACGACACGGGCGCCATCACGAACCAGGATCTCGTTACCGCCCTGACCGGCGGCGTGGCGCCCCCGCCGCCCAACGGTGCGCCTTACGCGGTAACCGGCGTCGTCGCCACGCCCGGCGCGGGCCAGGTCACCTTGTCCTGGAAACCCGTCTCGGGCGCCACCAGCTACAGCATCCACCGCACGGCGCGATCGGGCGGCGAGCCCGCCGCACCGTCCGTTGCGGGCATCGCCGGCACGTCCTACACGGATACCGGCCTCAATGACGGCACGACCTACTACTATCGGGTGGTGGCCGTGAACGGCGCCGGGCGGTCCGGCTTCTCCCCCGAAGTGTATGCGACCACGTCTGGCATCAACCCGGATCCGACGAAGTACCATTTCGAGACCGATACACAACCGTGGACGCCGAACGGCGCGCAAATCAGCGGGATCGCCACTTCAACCGCACAACACTATGCGGGCAAGCAGTCGCTGGCGGTGACCTTCAGCGGCGCGGCGGCAGGCACGTCGTCGATCGATCTGAGCGATGCGGTCGTGCCCGCTGGCGCAACGGTCACCTTCCACGTCTGGGTTCCGGCCGGCAATCAGGTCACGTCGATCGAGCCGTATCTCCAGGATTACAACTGGGCCTGGTCCTCCACGCCGTACAGCAGTTTCACCGCCGGCGCCTGGAATACGCTCACCCTGACAGTGCCGGCGGGCGCCATTACTTCGCTCAAGCGCTTTGGCTTGAGAATGTCGACGGCTGCCGGGTTTACAGGCACCGTCTACGTCGACTCGATCGACTGGAAAGTCCAATAGGCTGGATCGTCGAATAGCTCGAACACGGGAAGGCCGCGTGCGAACGCGGCCTTTTTCCAGTTCGGGAGCGCCGCTGCGCTACCGCTGCCGCGGCGACGCCATCGCAGGCGCCATGTCCGCCAACGTCCGCGCCAGCTCCAGGCTGAGCGTCGCCAGCTGCGGCCCCACAGCCTCCAACTCACCGGCATCGGCCAGTTGCTCGATCCGGGCGCAACGCGCGTGCAAAATGTCCTCGCCGAGAAACGCGGC
>DATMSN010001199.1:0-1710 GCA_035565375.1 Duganella sp.
GCGGCCGCCGCGCCGGCGCAGGCGAGCAGCACCCCGGCCGCCACCGCCGGCCTCATGGCGCCTGCTCGTGCACACCATACCTGGCGAAAATGGCTTTCAGCTCGCCGCTGGCCTTCATCTCGTTGACGGCCGCCTGCAGCAGTGTCGCCATCTCGCGGTCATCCTTGCGCACGGCCATGCCGACCGCCCATCCGACACGCGGCAGGCGCTGAAAGGCGACCTCGTTCAACGGGAAGGCCGGATCGTCCCGGAATGCCGCGTCGATCTCCGAACGGTTGGCCAGCACGGCGTCGAGCTGGCCGGCCTTGAGCTGCGCCAGCGCCTCGGCCGCCGTATCGAAAATGCGGACCTTGTCGCGGAAGCGGCCATTCCCCTCGCCCAGCAGCACCATCGCGGCGATGGAGACCTTTTCGACGCCGACGGTTTTGCCGGCCAGCGAATCGATGCCGTCGAAGGCGGGCATCGTGCGCGCGCTGCGCACCAGCCGCACCGTCTCCACGTGGTAGGGCGCGAAGATGGCGACCTTGTCGTTCTCGTTCATCAACAACGGTTCGACCGGCACATGCAACATCACGTCGGCGGGGCCGTAACCGAGGTAGTGCCCCTTCCACACCATGTTGCGCAGGTCGTCGCCGAGGTTTTCGCCGGCGGGAAACGGCAGCAGGCTGAGTTTGAGGCCCAGCTTCTTCGCCAACGCCTGCGCGACATCGACGTCGATGCCGGCGCCGCGCTCGGAAAAGGGCGCGAACTGGTCGTACACGGCCACCTTCAGCGATCCGGACTGGCGTATTTTTTCCCAGTCGGCGTGGGCGGGGGCGGCCGCGCCCAATAGAACGGCGGCCAACGGAATCAGCGCGGCGGCGCGCCAGCGGGCAATCGGCATGGTGGACTCCTGGTTATTTGGCGGCGTCGCGGCGGACTTCCAGATAGGTCTTGATGGCCCACATGGCTTCCTGGTTGAACACCCCCTCGAATGGCGGCATATAGACCGCGCCGTTGCGCACCTTGCCGTGCCGGATCGAGTTCAAATAGTAGTTGTCGGTCTCCTTGTAGCAGGCCTTTTTCTTGGTCTCGTTCTTGACGTCGGTGCAGTCGCGGTCCAGCTGGCGCAGATCGGGCGCGATGCCGCCGGTGACCGCCTCCAGGCCGTGGCAGCGCGCGCAGTTCTGGTTGTAGGCGGATGAACCGATCTTCAACGCCAGCGTATTGCCGCGATACGGGTTCTGATCGAGCCACTTTTCACCGAGCGCCGTCAGGCCGGTGGTGTCGACCGCCTGCGGCACCACGTTGCCGTGGGCGTGAACGGACAAGGAGGTGACGGCCACCGCCGCGAGAACGGTGGTGGCGGCGAGAATACGGAATGGATGATGCATGATGTCTCCTGGCTGGTTTTAAGATTTATACAGTCATTGAGCAAACGCCATGCCACGCCCGCGCCCCGGCGATCCGTGGCGCCGGCTGCTCCAATTTGGCACAAGTGTCACATCCGGTTGTTCAGCGCAGCCATCGGCCCTGTCGTATCGGGTCCCGCGCCGTGGGATAGAATGGGATGGTGCGCTTGCACGAGCCGCTTTCAAATACTCCACACCCCATGAGCCAGCCCACCACCAAGAACTATGACGCCATCATCGTCGGCAGCGGCCCGGGCGGGGCCAGCGTCGCGCGCGAACTGGCGCGGCGCGGTCTGCGCGTGCTGGTGCTGGAACAGGG
>DATMSN010001200.1:0-2468 GCA_035565375.1 Duganella sp.
AGGGTCTGAGAATGCGCGGTGTGAGCATAGGCAATGTCCCATTGTGCGGCGGTCCGGACCGCATCCATGGGGTTGGAAGCGTTTCCAGCACGTTAAATAAAAAATAACATGTCAGTTAAGTCAATGTCAACAAAATATGATGGGGTTGCCAAAAAAACCACGGTGCGCCCGTGGCGATTTTGAAAATGCCTGTCGCGTATTCGAAAGAGGCGGTTTGCCGTCCTGTCTATAATGGCGCTACGTCAGCAAACTTCTGCTGGCCGCCCCACTAACATTGGATGAGGAAATGCCATGAACGCCAAGCTAGATACGACCGTAACGACCCGTCCTGTGACTCGTCAGACCTTTGATGAAGTCCTGGTGCCGACTTATGCACCCGCGGCGATGGTTCCGGTCCGAGGAGCTGGCCTGGACCTGTGGGACCAGAATGGCAAGCACTATCTGGATTTCACGTCCGGCATCGCCGTGGCCTCGCTGGGCCACTGCAACCCGATCGTGGTCGAGGCGCTGACCCGCCAGGCCAACACCCTGTGGCACCTCGGCAACGGCTACACCAACGAGCCGGTGCTGCGCCTGGGTATCGCGCTGACCGAGGCGACCTTCGCCGACCGCGCGTTCTTCTGCAACTCCGGCGCCGAAGCCAACGAGGCGGCGCTAAAGCTGGCCCGCAAATACGCGCACACCAAATTCGGCCCGCACAAGTCGCGCATCGTCTCGTGCTACCAGTCGTTCCACGGCCGCACCTTGTTCACCGTGTCCGTCGGCGGCCAGTCGAAGTACACCGAAGGCTTCGAGCCGCTGCCGCCGTCGATCGACCATATCGTCTATAACGATATCGAAGCGGCGCGCGCCGCCATCGGCGACGACGTCTGCGCCGTGATCGTCGAGCCGCTGCAAGGCGAGGGCGGCGTGGTTCCGGCCGACAAAGCCTACCTGCAGGAGCTGCGCGACCTGTGCACCAAGACCGGTGCGCTGCTGATCTTCGACGAAGTCCAATGCGGCATGGGGCGCACCGGCGACCTGTTCCACTACATGACCTACGGCATCACGCCCGACGTGCTGACGTCGGCCAAGGCGCTGGGCAACGGCTATCCGATCGGCGCCATGCTGACCACGCACGAACTGGCCAAGACGCTGGGCGTCGGCTCCCACGGCACCACCTACGGCGGCAACCCGCTGGCCGCGACGGTGGCGCTGACGGTGCTCGAGACGATCAACCAGCCGGCCTTCCTGGCGCGGGTGAAGGAAGCCGGCGCCAAGCTGCGCGGCACGATGGAAAAGCTGATCGCCGACTACCCGCAAGTGTTCACGCAGGTGCGCGGCGCCGGCCTGCTGCTTGGCATGGTCGTCACCGACGCGTGGAAGGGCCGTTCGAAGGACATCCAGAAGGCCGCCGAAGCCAACGGCCTGATGGTGCTGATCGCGGGCATGGACGTGGTGCGCCTGGCGCCGGCGCTGATCGTCTCGGACGCGCAGATCGCCGAAGTCGACCGCATCCTGCGCCTGTCGCTGGACGGTATGCTGGCGGCGGCCTAAGAAGCACCCCGCGGCGGACCTGGTTCCGCCGCGTTTCATTTTGGGACCCGGCGCATCCCGATGCACCGGGTCCGTATGCGTTGACCCTGCGTTGAATCACCAAGGAGTTCCCATGTATGTAGTCCGTCCGGTCGAACTTGCGGATATCGCCGCCCTTGAGGCGCTGGCCGCGGTGCCCATGCCGGGAGTGCATACCCTACCGAAGACGCGCGAGAAAATCCTCGCCATGATCGAGCGCTCGATCGCGTCGTTCGCCGCGCACGTGGATATCCCGAGCGAGGAGGCGTATCTGCTGGTGCTCGAGTCGTTGGGCGATGAGTCGCTGGCCGATAAAACCATCGTCGGCACCGCCGCCATCTTCGCCGCCGCCGGCTCCAACGGCACCTATTTCTCGTTCCGCAACGACGTGATCCAGCAGGTCTCGCGCGACCTCAATATCAGCCACAGCGTGCACGCGCTGACGCTTTGCTCGGAGCTGACCGGCTACTCGCAGTTGTCCAGTTTTTACGTCGGCGAACGCGAATACGGCACGCCGGAAGCGGCGCTGCTGTCGCGCGCGCGGCTGATGTTCGCCGTGCTGGCGCCGCACCGCTTTTCCGACCGCTTCTTCGTGCCGCTGGCCGGCGTGACCGACGACGCCGGCGGTTCGCCGTTCTGGGACGCGCTGGGCCGCAAGTTCTTCCAGATGGATTTCCTCGACGCCGAACGCGTGATCGGCGGCGCCCGCAACCGCACCCTGATCGTCGAGCTGATGCCGCACTATCCGGTCTACGTGCCGCTGCTGCCGGGCGACGCGCAGGCGGCCATGGGCCAGATCCATCCGTCGGGCGAGCTGGCGTTCAACCTGTTGACGGCCGAGGGCTTCGAGGCCGACGACTACATCGACATCTTCGATGGCGGCCCGATCCTGCAGGCGCACAAGAATTCGCTGC
>DATMSN010001201.1:0-1629 GCA_035565375.1 Duganella sp.
CCCTGGCCGGCCTGGCATGCGGCCCGGGCGCGCCGGTTTGCGTTACAGTGGGGGCTTTCGTCGGGGGCGCGCTGGCGGCCTTCGGCGTCAGCTCACTGTGGTAGGCACATCATGAAACTGTTTTCACTAGACGACCTTTCGATACGCCCGCAACAGCAGACGGTCGACGAGCTGCCGCGCAGCGAACTCATACTCTACGGCGAAACCACCGGAAAAATTGTCGAAGGCGCGGTGCTGGAGGCGGCCATTTGCTGGCGCGGCCATTTCCTGATCTTTCTGACCGACGACATCATCAACGAAGACACCCTGCGCATCTACCTGCTCGACCCCAAGCTCGACATCGTCGACGCCGCCCGGCTGGGGGCCATGTACTCGACCGGCGCCTTTTCCAACCTGCAACTGGTTGAACCCAACATCATCCGTTTCGAATTCTTCGGCGACACCACCTGGACCCTCGAGCTGCTCGACGACCAGTCGTTTTCCGTCCCGATGGTGTCCGATCCCAAAGGCGTGACACGCCCGTTCAGGCTATCGCACCGCTTCAAGCTGCACGGCGCCCCGATCCCATCGCCGGGCTAACGGCGGAATTTCTTCGGCTGACGCTTGCGGGCGGCCGCGTTCTGGTCCTGCAAAATCGAATCGACCCGCTCCGACGCCTCGCGCGACAGCCGTTGCGCCAACTCCGTGTCGGGGAAATATTCCGGCTGGCGGTAGGCCAGCCAGGCGTAGGCCGAATACAGCCGGCAAGCGTCCTCCACCTCCTGAAGATTCATGAAGTGCAACGGGTTCTGCTCCGGCTTGAGGCGCGTGATCTTCTTGTGCGCCAGCGCGGTGGCCCAGCCTTCCCACGCGTGCTGCAGCGTGTGCACCTTGGACGAGATCGGCACCAGCGACAGCGCGAATTTTTCCGCCACCGTCAGTTGCAGGGTGTCGAGCCAGGCGGCGCGCTCGAACTGCTCCTCGGTGATGCGCGGATAAAAGAAGCCGTCCGGCACGTCGATGTTGTGCACGAAGCGCTTGAGCAGCTTGGCCAGCGCATGCTCGTTGGTCACCGATGAAATCCGGTGCAAATGCTCCAACGTTGGCGCCACGGCAAAGCCGGTGGTTTTCAGCGGCACCGGTTTTTCCTGCAGCAGCGAGCGCATCACATTGTGCGTTTCGTTGTCATAGCCGGCCACCAGCCCCTCCTCGTGCACGCCGAAGCGCCCGGCCCGCCCGGCGATCTGCCGCGCCAGCGCCGCCGGGATCTCTTCCTCTTCGTAGCCATTGTATTTGACGGACGTTGTCATCACGATGCGCGCAATTGGCATATTCAAGCCCATGGCGATCGCGTCCGTGCCGACCACCACGTCGGCCGCGCCCTCGCGGAAGCGCTGGGCCTGGGCGCGCCGCACCTCCGGCGACAAATTGCCGTAGACGGTCGCCACCGACAGGCCGACCTCGGTCACCATGTCGCGCCACATCAGCACTTCGCGGCGCGAAAAGCAGATGACGGCGTCGCCCCGGCGCAGATTGGTCAGCTTGCGCACGGCCGACGGCTCCATCGACAGCGGCCCCTTGCGCTTGAGCACGTGCACCTCCAGCTCGCATTCGAGGCGCGCGGCCAGCACCTCGATGGCGCGCCGCGCC
>DATMSN010001202.1:0-1866 GCA_035565375.1 Duganella sp.
GGCGCAGCGGATGCAGCCTGCGGCGGCGTCGGCGGCCGCGGCGACGGTGACCGAGCAGGCTGACGGCTTCGAGCTGAAGGCCGGCGCGTTGAGCGCCGTCGTCGACAAGGGCACCGGCTATCTGCGCTCGCTGAAAAAAGGCGATGTCGTGGTGCCGCTGACGAACGGTCCGCGTCTGGTGGCCGGGACGGCGACGTTGAAGGGCATCGCGGCGCGGCGCGATGGCGATGATGTGGTGGTGCAGGCGGAATTCAGCGGCAATCTGCGCAAGGTGAACTGGCGCCTGAACGCGGCGGGTACCTTGAGCGTGAACTATGCCTACAGCATGGAGGGCGGCAAGCCCGTCGATGCGCTGGGTGTCACCTTCGACTATCCGGATGCGCAGGTGCAGTCGATGCGCTGGCTGGGACGCGGTCCGTATCGCGTTTGGAAGAACCGCACGCAGGGCGTGGAGTTCGATGTGTGGCAGAAGGCTTACAACGATACCGTCACAGGGTTGTCGTGGAATTATCCGGAGTTTAAGGGCTTCCACGACAAGGTGTATTGGGCGGAGCTGGCCACCAAGAACTTACCGATCATGTTCATCAACCATAGCGACGATATCGCGCTGCGGGTGTTCACGCCGAGGGAGGCCAGCGGCGGCGGATTCGAGCCGAAGGGCACGCATATGGATTTCCCGCCGGGGGATATATCGTTTTTGAACGCGATCCTGCCGATCGGGACCAAGTTCAATCCGCCGCATGAGCTGGGACCTTCGGCGCAGCGGGGACGTACGCCGAATTTGGGGATTTGGTTGGAGAATACGATCGATATCGTGGTGGGTGAGCGCAAATGACACGGGTCGACGTGATTCCACGATGCTCGTCTTACATGGTGCGTGCCAGCCATGCCGCGGTGATGTCGATCACCCGTTGCGGCGCCGGGCTGCTCGCCTCGAACACGTTGAACACGTGGTCGGCGCCGTCGATCATCTCCGCTTGCGCCGGTTTGCCCGGGGCGATCCGGATCAGGTCCAGGTCGCGCTGCGGCAGGTAGTCCTTGCTGCCACGGATCGTCAAAAACGCTCCCGGATAACCGGCCAGCGCCTTATCGAAATCCACGCCTTTGAAACTCTCGTAAAATTCGCGCTTGGTGACGATGGTTTTCCAGCCCGGCACCACCTCGGAGGCGACGCCGTCGCGCACCGCTTTGCGCGCCGTCGGCTTCGACATGAAGTATTTATACAGGTCGCCGCTCGGCGTGGACCACAGCACCATGCTGCGGAACCATTCGGGATGCCTGCCGCCGACCACCATCGCGGTGGCGCCGCCCAGGCTCCAGCCCAACACCGCGCTGTGCGCGATCTTGACGCCCGCCTGCTGCCGCAAAAAGGCGTAGGCGGCCTCGGTGTCGGCGACGCGGGTGTCCAGCGTCGAGTCGATGTCGCTGCGCATGCGCCCACCTTCGCCACGGAAGTTGATGCGCAGCGAGGCGATGCCCATCCGCGCCAGCCGCGTGGACATGCGTTTGCTCAGGTCTCCGGCGCCATTCAGGTCGTCGGCGAAGCCGTGCAACAACAGCACCGTGCGGCCGTCCCATGCGCCGTCCGGCGTCACCCACTCGCCGGTGACCTCCGGGGCGACCGTCACCGGTTTCACCGCGGCATGCGACAAGGCCGCCGCGCCGCAGAATACCAGTGCCAGCAAGGCGCGTTTAATGAGCGGGGCCGCGCCGCGCGACGAGATGAGGGTTTGCATGTCAGCCTTGGTCTATGTCTTCGCCGCGCAGGAAGGCGGCGATGGTGGGATTGATGGCGTCGCCGTGGGTGATCGGTCCCATGTGGCCGCCGCGCGTTTGCAGCGCGCGGGCGTTGGGCAGCGCCGCCGC
>DATMSN010001203.1:0-4974 GCA_035565375.1 Duganella sp.
GGCGCCGCGATGCCGTCGCCGGCGATCACGTAACCCGGATCGGCCATCGCCGGCCGCGCGATGACAACCGCGGCGACGGCGGCGACAGCGAATAGCGACGGCAAGCCCGCGCCATTACCCACTATCCGCGCAGCCACGCCGCCGCCCCTTACGCCTTCTTCAAGCTATGGTTCTTCAGCGGCAGATCGCGTATGCGCTTGCCGGTGGCGGCGAAGATCGCGTTCAGCACCGCCGGCGCGGCCACCGCGATCGTCGGCTCGCCCACGCCGCCCCAGAATCCGCCCGACGGCATGATGATCGACTCCACCTTCGGCATCTCGTCGAGCTTGAGCACCTGGTAGGTGTCGAAGTTGGTCTGCTCCATCTGCCCATCCTTCAGCGTGCACTCGCCGTACAACGCCGCCGACAGCCCGTACACGAACGAACCCTCGATCTGCGCCTCGATCTGCTGCGGATTGACCGCGTAACCCGGATCGGTGGCCGCGACGATGCGCAAAATCTTCACTTTGCCGGTCTTCTGGTCGACCGATACCTCGGCACATGCGGCAACGTAGCTGCCAAAGCCCATGGTCTGCGCCAGGCCGCGATAGACGCCCTTCTTCGCCGGCTTGCCCCAGCCGGCCTTCTCGGCCACCGCGTTGAGCACCGCCAGATGTTTTGGATGCTCGGCCATCAGCTTGCGGCGCAGCGCCAGCGGGTCCTGCCTGGTCGCATGGGCGATCTCGTCGAGGAAGCATTCCAGGTAAATCGTATTCTGGTTCAGGTTCACGCCGCGCCAGAAGCCGGCCGGCACCGGCGGATTGCGCATCGCATGGTCGACCAGCAGGTTCGGGAACGAATAGCCGATCGACGCCTCCGGTCCCGGCGCGTTAAGCCCCTGGAACACCACCGGGTCCTTGCCATCCTTGATCGCCATGCCCAGCGACGCGAGGATCGACTGCCCGGCGATCCGCATGTGCAAAGCCGTCACATTGCCCTTGGCGTCCAGGCCGGCGGTCAGCTTGCACTGCGTGATCGGATGGTAGCGGCCATGCAGCATGTCCTCCTCGCGCGTCCAGATCAGCTTCACCGGCGTGCCCGGCATCTCCCTGGCGATTTTCACCGCCTGCGTCACCCAGTCGTGCGAGGCGCCGCGCCGGCCGAAGCCTCCCCCCAGGTGCATCTTGTAGACCTCGCACTTGGCCGCCGGCAGGCCAGCCGCCTCGGAGGCCGCCGCCAGCGCGGCCTCGCCGTTTTGCGTCGGCGTCCACACCTCGCAGCGCTCCGGCGTCCACAGCACCGTCGCGTTCATGGTCTCCATGGTCGCGTGGTTCAGCCACGGGAACGAATACACCGCCTCGATGGTGCGCGCCGCCGACTTGATCGCCGCCTTCGCGTCGCCGTTGGCATTGCCCACCACCGCCTCCGGCGCGTCGAGCGCCGCCTTCAACGTCGCCGCCACGTCCTTGCTCGACAAATTCGCGTTGGGCCCCTTGTCCCATTCGATGGGCAAGGCGTCCAGCGCCGACTTGGCGCGCCACCACGTATCGGCCACCACCGCGACCGCGCTGTCGCCGACCTTGAACACCTTTTTCACGCCCGGGCGCTTTTCGATCGCGGTCGCGTCGAAGCTCTTGACCGTGCCGCCGAACACCGGGCAATCCTTGATCGCCGCGTTGAGCAGGCCCGGCATCTTGATGTCCATGCCGTAGATTTGCGCGCCGGTGGTCTTGTCGACCGTATCGAGGCGCGCCAGGCGCTTGCCGACCAGCTTCCAGTCCTTCGGGTCCTTGAGCATGACCTCTGCCGGCGGCGTCAGCTTCGACGCCGCCTCCGCCACCTTGCCATAGCTGATCGAGCGTCCGCTCGCCTCGTGCGTGATCACGCTGACGGCGGCCACGCATTCGGACGACGGCACCTTCCAGGCGTCGGCCGCCGCCTGCACCAGCAAGGTGCGCGCGGTGGCGCCGCCCTTGCGCACCAGATCGTGCGATTCGCGGATGCCCCGGCTGCCGCCGGTGGAGAAGCTGCCCCAGACGCGCTTGCGCGCCAGGTTCTGGCCCGGCGTCGGATATTCGGTGGTGACTTTGCTCCAGTCGGCGTCCAGCTCCTCGGCCACCAGTTGCGCCAGGCCTGTGAGCGTGCCCTGGCCCATCTCGGAGCGGGCGATGCGGATGATGATGGTGTCGTCCGGCTTGACGACCACCCACGCGTTGACCTCGGGCGTGCCCCTGGAGGCGGGAGCGCCCTGCGCCGCCGCCTCGAACGGAATATGGAACGCCACCACCAGGCTGCCGGCGGCCGCGCCCTTCAAGAATCCCCGGCGCGATACCGAATGCGAATGGGTCGTGGCGCTCATGCCTTGCCCCCTTCCACATGCTGGATATTGAGGCCGGCGCTGTTCGGATCGCCGCCCTTGACCACCACATGGATCGCCGCCCGCACCCGGTTGTAGGTGCCGCACCGGCAGATGTTGGTCATGGCCGCATCGATGTCGGCGTCGGTGGCCTTCGGCTTTTCGCGTATCAGCGCGGCGGCGGCCATGATCATGCCGGACTGGCAGAAGCCGCACTGCGGCACGTCCAGCGCGGCCCAGGCCTTCTGGATCGCGTGCGAGCCGTCCCTGGACAAGCCCTCGATGGTGGTGATCTTTTGTTCGGCGGTGACGGTGGACACCGGCCGCACGCAGCTGCGCGTCGGCTCGCCGTCGATATGCACGGTGCAGGCGCCGCACTGCGCCACGCCGCAGCCGTACTTGGTACCGGTCAGGCCCAGTTGTTCGCGTATGACCCACAACAGCGGCGTGTCTTCCTCCGCCTCGAATTCGCGTACCGCGCCGTTGACGTTCAACTTGGCCATGCACTTCTCCCTGGATTTTTTAGGTTTTCCGAATACACCTTCGGTGATACTACACCCACTACATTAACTCTGCAGCAAGCACGGAATATTTCCATTTTTGACTTGAATCAAAGATTTTCATGCTTCGGATCAATAGACTTTGTATCGTTACTTAACGACGACATCAAAGAGGAAGTGAAATGAGCAACTCCAAGGCAATCGCAGCAGCAGTACTGGCCACCCTGAGCCTGACGGGTGTCGCAATGAGCAGCGCCGTGGCGCAGGAATCGCCGTGGCTGGTGCGCGTGCGCGCCGTCAATCTGAACACGGCCGACAAATCGGATCCGGTCGGCGGCGTCGGCGCATCCGACCGCCTCACCGTCAGCGACAAGACCATCCCCGAATTCGACGTATCGTATTTCTTCACGCCGAACCTGGCGGCGGAACTGGTGCTGACCTATCCGCAAAAGCACACCGTCTATCTGGACGGCGCCAACATCGGCACCTTCAAGCATCTGCCGCCGTCGCTGCTGGTGCAGT
Source organism: Duganella sp. (assembly GCA_035565375.1). Lineage (GTDB taxonomy): Bacteria > Pseudomonadota > Gammaproteobacteria > Burkholderiales > Burkholderiaceae_D > Rugamonas. Next base: position 3,358 of record DATMSN010001203.1, read on the forward strand.
ACCACTTTACGCCGGACGCGCCGCTCAAGCCGTATGTCGGCGCGGGGATCAACTACACCACGCTGTCCAAGGTGCGTTTGCTGAATGGCCAGGGCAGCCTGGAACATGACAGCGTCGGGCTGGTGCTGCAGGCCGGCGTCGATTACGCCATCGACAAACAATGGTCGCTCAACTTCGACGTCAAGAAGGCGCAGATCCGCAGCGACGTGATGATCGGCGGCGCCAAGGTCAGCCGCGTCAAGGTCGATCCGTTGATGATCGGGGTGGGTGTCGGTTACCGGTTCTAGTTCCCCGGCGGCCCGCCGCCGCTCCTGCATCTGGTCAAATCCGGCTACCGTTGCTGCACCACTACAGCGCATTCCTTTAAACGGCACGGACGGGGTATATTGAAGACAATTGCCCGCGTGAATTAAAGGAATGCCGCCATGACGCTCGACCACCTAAAAATCGGAACGCGCCTCGGCGCCGGCTTCGCCATCGTCCTGGCGCTGCTGGTGGCCGTGGTGGTGCTTGGACTGAGCTCCATGAGCCGCATCGGCAGCCGCACCCACGACATCATCGAAGACAAGAACGTCAAGATGGAAGCGGCCAACCACATGGTCAACAACGTGCGCAACATCACGCTCCACCTGACCAACACCGTGGTGGTGCCCAGCACGCAGGAGATGAACGCCGAGCTGCAGAAAATGGCCGAGGCGCGCAAGAAGTACGCCGAGGCCAAAAAAATCCTGTCCGAACGCGCCACCGACGACAAGGAAAAGGCCATGCTGGCCAACCTGGACGCGCTGATCAACGACGGCGCGGCCAAGAACAACAAGGTGATCGAACTGCGCAAGGACGGCGAGATCCAGGACGCGACGTCCTATCTGACGCAGACGGCCGCCCCCAGCCTGCAAGGGGTGCTCAAGGCGCTCGACGACATCCTGGCCTACGAAAGCGCGCAGGCCAAACAGGCCGGCCAGGAGGTCGAGGCGGTGGTGGGCGCATCGAAGACGCTGCTGGTGGGCCTCGGCCTGCTGGCGGTGGCGCTGGGCGCCGCGGTGGCGTGGTTCATCACGCGCTCGATCACGGTGCCGCTCAACGCCGCCGTCGACCTGGCCGAGACGGTGGCCGCCGGCGATCTGTCGTCCCGCATCGAGGTGCGCGCCACCGACGAAACCGGCCGCCTGCTGGGCGCCCTCAAGGCCATGAACGACAGCCTGCTCAACGTCGTCGGCCAGGTGCGGCAAGGCACGGACACCATCACTGTCGCCTCCAACGAAATCGCCGCCGGTAATATGGACCTGTCGTCGCGCACCGAGCACCAAGCCAGCTCGCTGGAGCAAACCGCGTCGTCGATGGAGGAGCTGACGTCGACCGTCAAGCAAAACGCCGACAACGCCCGCCAGGCCAACACGCTGGCGCGCAGCGCGTCGGAGGTGGCCAGCAAGGGCGGCGCCATCGTCGCCCAGGTGGTCGACACCATGGGTTCGATCAACGCCTCGTCGCGCAAGATCGTCGACATCATCTCCGTCATCGACGGCATCGCCTTCCAGACCAACATCCTCGCGCTCAACGCGGCCGTGGAGGCGGCGCGCGCCGGCGAGCAGGGGCGCGGCTTCGCGGTGGTGGCGTCGG
>DATMSN010001204.1:0-2102 GCA_035565375.1 Duganella sp.
AGCCTCGACGACCCTGCCGCGCGCTATTTGCCCGTCAAGTTGCCGGCCGTCGGCGACCGTCAGATCACGCTGGCGGATTTGTCGTCGCAGCTGTCCGGCATTCCGAGCATCCCGTCCAATTTGAAGCCTAAGGATGACAACAACCCGTTCGCCGATTACACCGTGCCGCAGCTGTACGAATTCGTGTCCGGTTTCACGCCGGCGCGTCCGGCCGGCCAGAAGTATGAGTATTCCAACGCGGGCGTCGGCCTGTTGGGACATATTCTGACGCTGCGTGCGAAGACGGACTATGAAACGCTGGTGCGTCAGCGCATCACCGGCCCACTGGGCATGACCAGTACTGCCATGACCTTGACGCCGGCGATGCGCCAGCATCTGGCGGTCGGCTACGAAATGCCCGGCATGCCGGCGGCCAACTGGGACATGCCGGTGCTAGCGGGCATGGGCGCGCTGCGCTCGTCGACGGCGGACCTGCTCAAGTTCGTGGGCGCGAACATGGGGTTGCGCAAGTCGCCGCTGTATGACGCGATGCGGGCGACGCACCAGGCGCGCCATGCGCTGGAGGGCAAGCCGGGGCAATCGATCGCGCTGGGTTGGCACGTGCTCGAACAGAACAACTCGCGCATCGTGTGGCATAACGGCGGCACGAGTGGCTATCGCACGTATATCGGCTTTGACGAGGTCACGCGGCGCGGCGTGGTGCTGATGTCGAACTCGCACATGGGTTCGGATGACATCGCGCGGCGCGCACTCAACAGCGCGTTCCCGATCATCGTCCCCAAGCCCATGACGATGTAAAAGCAGCTCCGGGGTCAGGTCCACCATTGCTACACGAGCTCAACCCTATTCGGGAAATGGGACCCAGCCGCCGTACGTACGGACCAGAGCGTGTAGCAATGGTGGACCTGACCCGGGTTTAGTGCCAGCTGCGCATCAGGCCGACCGCCAGGCCTTCGAGCGCGAATTCGTCCGCTTCCGGGTCGACCTTGATGATCTTGAAGTCGGGGTTTTCGGGCAGCAGCTCGACCAGCGTGCCGGTCTTGCGGTAGCGCTTGACCGTGACGTCGTTGCCGATCCGCGCGACGACGATCTGGCCGTTCTTGGCGCTGTCGACCTTCTTCACCGCCAGCAGGTCGCCGTCCATGATGCCGGCGTCGCGCATCGATTCGCCGCGCACCTTGAGCAGGTAGTCCGGCTTGGACGAGAACATCGCCGGGTCGACGCTGTAGCTCGTCTCCAGATTTTCCTGCGCCAGGATCGGCGAACCGGCGGCCACGCGGCCGATCAACGGCAACGACATCATCAGCGACACCGGCACCTTCGGCGCGGCCGGTTCGGCGTGCACGCCCAGCAGGCGGATGCCGCGCGAGGTGCCGGCGGCGATCTCGATCGCGCCCTTGCGCGCGAGCGCCTGCAAGTGCTCCTCGGCCGCGTTGGCGGATTTGAAGCCCAGCTCGTTGGCGATCTCGGCGCGCGTCGGCGGGAAGCCGGTGTTTTCGATGGCATCCTTGATCAGATTGAGAATTTGTTCCTGACGTGCTGTGAGCTTGATCATGAGTGCAGTTGGGCCTGTGTATATAGACAGTCTGTATTTTTGTACAGTATGGCCCGCAATGCAAGGAAATTTGTTGTGTTCAGCGAAATAAAATGAAAAAAAGTTCGTGCGGCCGCCGTCAACGTGGCTTCAGCTGCACGCGCGCCGTCGCCGACGTCAGCGGAACCTGGTAGCCGCCGCGCTCGGCGACCAGTCCCTGCGGCTTGATCTTGCCGCCCGGACTGTCGACCAGCAGCCTGGCCGCCGGCGTCGCGGCGGTGGCCGCCGCCAGCTCCAACGTGATGGTGCGCGTTTTCGGATCGTAGGTCGCGCTGTCGATCTTGCCCGCCTCCAAAGTGATCCACGCGCGCGCCGGCGCCACGAACAGGCGCGTGCGGGCGCTGTCCTTCGGCGTGATCCGCACCACGCCGTTCTTTTCCACTTGCAGGTTGCCGCCGAAGCCGAGCCAGCCGAAGGTCGGGTCCTTGACCACGTACGTGGCGCTGGCGTAGGCGTGGCCGTAGAAGCCCATGCCGTAGTCGCCGCTGTAGGCGTCCCAGCGCATCAT
>DATMSN010001205.1:0-2532 GCA_035565375.1 Duganella sp.
GCCGCCGGGCCGGCGCGCAACGCGCTGACGATCGACGTCGAAGACTATTTCCAGGTCTCGGCCTTCGAATTACCGACCGGCACGGCGCGCGTGCTGGGACGCAACTTGCCGGCCGGCGGCGGCGGCTATTTTCGGCTGCTGCCCTGCGCCACCCCGCGCTGGGCCTTGCGACGCATCAACTCGCATGACGGACAAGCTGGCATATTCTACTTTCACCCCTGGGAATTGAATCCGGGACAGCCCAGGCCCGCCGGCATCGGTATCAAAACCCGTTTCCGCCACTACCTGAATTTGCACCGCATGGAACACCGCATCATCAGGCTGCCGGGCGGGGGCCGTATCGACGATATTTTTCTGGGAAACGCATGATGCCGCACAGCCAGCAGAGCCCGCCGTCATTCACCGTCGGTGTGATGGCGCCGCAAGACCGCGCCCGCTGGGACGATTTCGTGCAGCGCTGCCCCGACGCGACCTTCTTCCACCGCGCCGGCTGGCAACGGATCATCGAAACGGCGCTCGGCCACCCGACCTGGTTCCTGTACGCCGAATCGGAGGGCAAGATCCGCGCCATCCTGCCGTTGGCGCAGGTCAAGAGCCTGCTGTTCGGAAACACGCTGTGCTCGCTGCCGTTCTGCGTCTACGGCGGCATCGCCGCCACCGACCCGCAGGCCGCCGCCGCCGTCGACCGCGAAGCCCAGGCGCTGGCCGCGCGGCTCGGGGTCGACCACCTGGAATACCGCCAGTTGCGCGCGCGCCATCCGGACTGGGTCGCCAGGGACGTCTACGCCACCTTCCGCAAGCCGCTGCTGTCCGATCCCGAGCACAACCTGCTGGCCATCCCGCGCAAGCAGCGCGCGATGGTGCGCAAAGGCATCGCCAGCGGCTTGACCAGCGGCATCGACGCCGACACCGAACGCTTCTTCGATTGCTACGCCGCCAGCGTCCACCGGCTCGGCACGCCCGTCTTCGGCCGGCGCTATTTCCGCGCGCTGCAACGGGAATTCGGCGACGACTGCGAGGTGCTGAGCATCGCCCACGAGGGCAAGGTCGTCAGTTCGGTGCTCAGTTTCCACTTCCGCGGCGAGATCCTGCCCTACTACGGCGGCGGCGGCGCGGCCGCGCGCAAGCTGGCCGCCAACGACTTCATGTACTGGGAAGTCATGCGCCGCGCCTGCGAGGACGGTTGCCGGCTGTTCGACTTCGGCCGCAGCAAGGTCGGCACCGGCGCGTTCGCGTTCAAGAAGAACTGGGGCTTCGAGCCGCAGGCGCTGCACTACGAATGCCAATTGCACCGCGCCAAGCGGGTCGGCGACGTGCAACCGCTCAATCCGCGCTTCCAGCTGCTGATCAAGGCGTGGCGCCTGTTGCCGCTGCCGCTGGCCAACGCGATCGGACCGCACATCGTCCGCCAGCTGGGATAGCATCATGCGGGACCTGCTGTTTCTGCCCCACCGGATTCCGTATCCGCCCAACAAGGGCGACAAGATACGCGCCTACCACGTGCTGCGCTACCTGCAGCGCCACTTCCGCGTGCACCTTGGCACCTTCATCGACAACCCCGAGGACGTGCGCTACGCCGAGCACCTGGCCGGCGGTTGCGCCAGCTCCTGCTTCATCCGCACCCACCCGCGCTGGACGCGGCTGGCCAGCCTGCGCGGGCTGGTCACGGACGAACCACTCAGTCTGCCGTACTTCCGCCACGCGCGCCTGCAACGCTGGGTCAACCGCACGCTCGACGCCCACGCCATCGGCACCGCGCTGGCGTTCTCCGGTCCGATGGCCCAATACCTGCCGTCCCACACCGAGCACGGCAGGCTGACGCGGGTCATGGACCTGGTCGACGTCGATTCGGAAAAGTGGCAAGGCTACGCCGACGGCAAGCCGTGGCCGCTGTCGATGCTGTACCGCCGCGAGGGCAGCCAGCTGCTCGACTACGAGCGCCTGGTGGCCACGCAGTTCGACCAGGTCATGCTGGTGTCGCGCGCCGAGGCGGCGCTGTTCCGCCTGCGCGCGCCCGAGGCGGCCCATACGATCGACTACTTCAACAACGGCGTCGACAGCGAATATTTTTCGCCCGGCCATAAACTGTCCAACCCCTACCCGAAGGCGCGGGTGGTGGCCATGACCGGGGCGATGGATTACGCGCCCAACATCGACGCCGCGGTCTGGTTCGCCGAACGGGTGTTGCCGTCGCTGCGCCTGCAATTCCCGGACGTGCAATTCCACATCGTCGGCGCGCGGCCGGCGCACGGCGTGCTGGCCCTGCAGCGGCTGCCGGGCGTGGTCGTCAGCGGCACCGTCGCCGACATCCGGCCGTATTTGCGCCACGCCGACGTGGTCGTCGCGCCGCTGCGCCTCGGCCGGGGCGTACAAAACAAGGTGCTCGAGGCGATGGCGATGGAGAAAACCGTGGTCGCCACGCCGCAGGCGCTGGAAGGCATCAGCGCCACCGTCGGCACCGAGGTGCTGCGGGCGGCCGACGCCGGCGAATTCATTTATTACGTCGGACGGGAACTGGCCGCGCCGGGCGAC
>DATMSN010001206.1:0-2730 GCA_035565375.1 Duganella sp.
ATCGACGCCGCCCTGCCGCCCCAGCGGATCGCCTACATGCTCTCCGACAGCGGCGTGCGCAACGTGCTGATCGACGACAGCTGCCCGGCCGCGGCCCGGCCGGCCATCGCCGCGCTCAATTGCATCGATGTGCAGGACGAGCGCTGCTACCGCGGCGGCGCCGCCAATCCCGACCTGGCGTTCGACCCGAGGCAGGAGGCCTACCGCATCTACACCTCCGGCTCGACCGGCGTCCCCAAGGGCGTGATGGTGCCGCACGGCGGCCTGGTCAACTACATCTGGTGGGCCAGGTCGCACTACCTCACGCCCGACATCGGCAGCGTCGCGCTGTATTCCTCGCTCTCGTTCGACCTGACCATCACCTCCATCTTCGTGCCGCTGATCGCCGGCCTGACCGTGCACGTCTACGCCGACCGCGACGACGACGTGCCGGCGCTGTACCAGGTCATCGAGGACAACCAGGTCGACCTGTTGAAGCTGACGCCGTCGCACCTGGCCCTGTTTAACACGCTGCCGCTGGCCGGCTCGCGCCTCAAGACCCTGATCGTCGGCGGCGAGGACCTGCGCACCGAGGTCGCGCTGGCGGCCCACAAGAAGCTGCACGGCAACGTACGCATCTATAACGAATACGGCCCCACCGAAACCGTGGTCGGCTGCATGATCTACCGCTACGATCCGGCCCGCGACCTGCAAGGCTCGGTGCCGATCGGCGCGCCCATCGCAAACACCAGCATCGTGCTGCTCGACCAGCAGTTGCGCCCCGTCAAGCCGGGCGACATCGGCGAAATCCACATCGGCGGCGCCGGCGTGGCGCTGGGCTACCGCAACCAGGCCGAGCTGACGGCCCGGCACTTCATCGACCACCCCGGCGAACCGGGCAGCCGCCTGTACGCCAGCGGCGACTTGGGCCGGATCAACAGCAGCGGCCGCCTGCATTTCCTGGGCCGCAAGGATCTCCAGATCAAGCTGCGCGGCTACCGCATCGAGCCGGGCGAACTGGAAAGCCTGCTGCTGTCCTATCCCGGCATCGTCGAGTGCAGCGTCGACACCACCCACGCCGCACGGGGCCGGCGCGAGGCCGCCGGCACCCGCTTCTGCAGCCAGTGCGGGATCGCCTCGACCTATCCGAACACCAGCTTCGACGAGCACATGCGCTGCAACCACTGCGCCGCGTTCAACCAGTACAAGGACGTGATCGACAGCTATTTCGGCACCATGGACGACCTGCAGGCGATCGTCGACGGGCTGCGCGCGCGCGCCCATCCGCGCTACGATTGCATCGTCGCGCTCAGCGGCGGCAAGGACAGCACCTATGCGCTGTGCAAGGTGATCGACATGGGCGCGCGGGTGCTGGCCTTCACCCTCGACAACGGCTACATCTCGGACCAGGCCAAAGCCAATATCGACCGGGTGGTGCAGGCGCTGGGCATCGACCACCGCTACCTGTCGACGCCGCACATGGACGCGATCTTCGCCGACAGCCTCCAGCGCCACAGCAACGTTTGCAACGGCTGCTTCAAGACCATCTACACCATGGCCATCAACCTGGCCCAGGAGGTCGGGGTCGACGACATCGTGATGGGCTTGTCCAAGGGCCAGCTGTTCGAGACCCGCCTGACCGAGCTGTTCCGCGAAAAGACCTTCGATCCGGTCAAGTTCGAACGCAACCTCACCGACGCGCGCAAGATCTACCACCGCATCGACGACGCCGTCGCGCGCCTGCTCGACACCAGTTGCGTGACCCAGGACGCGGTGATCGAGAAAGTGCGCTTCATCGATTTCTACCGCTACTGCAACGTCCAGCGCCACGCGATGTACGCCTATATCGAACAGCGGGTGGGATGGAGCCGCCCCAGCGACACCGGGCGGTCGACCAATTGCCTGATCAACGACGTCGGCATCTACGTGCACAACCACGAGCGCCGCTACCACAACTATTCCCTGCCCTACAGCTGGGACGTGCGCGTGGGCCACATCAGCCGCGAGGACGCCATGCGCGAGCTGGACGACTCCACCGATATCGACGAGGCGCGCGTCACCGCCATCATGCACGACATCGGCTACACGCTCGACGCCGGCGACGACGAGAACCAGCTGGTGGCCTACTATGTGGCGCCGAGCGAGATCGCGGCCGGCGCCTTGCGCGAATTCATCGGACGCAGCGTGCCGGCCTATATGCAGCCGGCCTACTACGTCCAGCTCGACAGGATGCCCCTGACCCCGAATGGCAAGGTCAACCGCCAGGCCCTGCCCAAGCCGACCGCCGAACAGTCCAGCGCGGTCAGCGAGGCGGTCGCGCCGCGCAACGCGCTCGAGGCGCAGATCGCCACCATCTGGAGCGACGTGCTGCAGATCGATCGGGTCGGCGTGCATGATAATTTCTTCGCCATGGGCGGCAACTCGCTGCCGGCGCTCATGCTGCTCTACAAGCTCGCCGCGCAATTCGGCCGCACCGTCAGCATCGAGGCGTTTTCGGCGCGGCCCACCATCAGCGCGCTGGCCGAGCAGTTGCAAGCGACCGCGCCGTCGGCCTGAACGGAGAACTTATGGAACTTAGTTTCATCAATGGCCAGGCGGCCCATCTGCTGCCCGTGGCCGACCGCGGCCTGCAGTACGGCGACGGCCTGTTCGAGACCATCCTGTGCCTGGACGGCGCCGCCCAGCGCTTCGAGCGGCACTGGGAACGGCTGCGCGCCGGCTGCGCCCGCCTGTCCATCGCGCTGCCCGATC
>DATMSN010001207.1:0-3110 GCA_035565375.1 Duganella sp.
ACCGGCGACGCCTACAAGGGCGTGCCGCCGGCCGCCGCCGACGCCAAGCCGGTGTCGGAGATCCAGTGGCGCGAATACTTCTCCGACGCGCGCCTGCGCAAGGTGATCGAGCTGGCGCTGGCCAACAACCGCGACCTGCGCGTGTCGGCGCTCAATATCGAGCGCGCCCGCGCCGAGTACAACATCCAGACGGCGGCGCTGCTGCCGAAGGTGAACGCGGGCGTGAGCCAGAGCGCCACCCGCACGCCGGCCAACATGACCGGCACCGGCGACGCCGCCATCACCCGCCAGTACAGCGGCGGCTTGTCGATGCCGTCGTATGAGCTGGACTTCTTCGGCAAGGTGCGCAACGCCTCCGAGGCGGGCCTGCAAACCTACCTCGGCACCGAGGAGGCGCGCCGCACGCAGCAAATCAGCCTGGTGGCGGAGGTGGCCAACGCCTACCTGACCCTGACGGCCGACCAGCAGCGCCTCAAGCTGGCGGCGGAGACGTTGCGCAGCCAGCAGATCACCTATGACCTGAGCCGCAAGCGCTTCGAGAACGGCGTCACTTCCGGCGTCGACATGTACGACGCCGAAACCAGCGTGCAGTCGGCCCGCAACGACGTCGCCACCTACACCGCGCAGGTGGCGCTGGACCAGAACGCGCTGGCCCTGCTGGTGGGCGGCGCGGTGCCGGCCGACCTGCTGCCGACCGACGACCTCAATCCGGTCACGCAGCTGGCGGCCATCCCGGCCGGCCTGCCGTCGGACCTGTTGCAAAACCGTCCCGACGTGCAGCAGGCCGAGCGCACGCTGCGCGCCGCCAACGCCAACATCGGCGTGGCGCGCGCCGCCTTCTTCCCCAGCATCTCGCTGACGGCGTCGGGCGGCAGCGCCAGCCGCAACCTGTCCGGATTGTTCAAGTCCGGGTCGGGCACGTGGAGTTTCGCGCCGCAGATCAACCTGCCGATCTTCGACGGCGGCGTCAATCGCGCCAACCTGGACATCGCCAAGACCGACCGCGACATCTATGTGGCGCAATACGAAAAGGCGATCCAGGTGGCCTTCCGCGAGGTGGCCGACGCGCTGGCCACGCGCGGCACGATCGACGAGCGCCTGGCTTCGCAGCAGGCGCTGGTGGACGCGGCCGAGAAAAGCTTCAAGATCAACGACGCCCGTTATCGCAAGGGCGCCGACACGTATCTGAACGCGCTGGTGTCGCAGCGCGCGCTGTATTCGGCCCAGCAGGGCTTGATCAGCACGCGCCTGAACCAGACCAGCAACGCCGTCACCCTGTACAAGGTGCTCGGCGGCGGCTGGCAACCTGAGATTGCTCAACAGGGCAATCCGCCGCGCGGCTAAACTCGCGGAGGCGCAGCGGCTGTGATGCACAGCTGTTGCGCGCCCGCCGCATTCGGCAAAGGGCGAATTGACAAACCCCGCCGGCATCGCCACAGTTCCGCCTTCAGGCACCAGAGAGACCCAAGGACACGACATGACTACCCCCGCAAAACGACGCACCGACCCGGAACGTGCGCAGAACCGGCGCAACCAGGTGTTGGAGGCGGCGGCCGTCTGCTTCGCGCGCAGTGGCTTTCACGGCGCCAGCATGTCCGAGATTTCCAAGCAGGCCGGCATGAGCGCCGGCCATATCTACAATTATTTCGACGGCAAGGACGCCATCATCATGGCCATCGTCGAGCGCGAGAGCGAGTACGTCACCGGCTTGCTGCGCGACCTGCAAACGCGCGACGATCCGCTGCAGGCCATGATCGACGACGCGCGCCGCCACATCGACGAAACGCTCGATCCGCAGCCCTGGCACGTGCCGCTGGAGATGTACGCGGAGGCGTCGCGCAATCCGGTGATCGCCGCCAAGCTGCGGGTGCACGAGGAAAGCTCGCGTCTCCAGCTGCGCGCGCTGGTCAAGCTCGGACGCGAGCGCCGTAATCTGCCGGTAGACGACGTCATGCTCGATGGCCGTGTCGATACCATCATCTCGTACTTCCAGGGCTTGCCCATCCGCGCGCTGAACCGGCCCGATATGAACCGCGACGGCTTGGTGGATGCCTTCCGCGTCGCGATGACGGCGCTGCTGCTGTCCTGAGGTTTGCGCCCGACGATTTTGTCTCGTAGTGTTTCCGGCCGCGCGGACGGGGGCCGGCTGTTGTACCATGTCCGATCTCCCATACCAGCCATCGGAGCATCATGACTTCCTACGTTATTCCCGCCCATGACATCGTCGGCCTGCCGGTCGCCGGCACCGCCGACCTGTTCCCCGTGCGCCGCGTCTACTGCGTCGGCCGCAACTACGCCGCCCACGCGCGCGAAATGGGGTACGACCCCGACCGCGAACCGCCATTCTTCTTCTGCAAGCCGAACGACGCCCAGGCGCTGGTGCCGGTCGCGCCCGGGCAGGTCGTGGAGCTGCCGTATCCGCAGGTGACCAACAACCTGCACTACGAGTGCGAACTGGTGGTCGCCATCGGCAAGGGCGGCAGCGACATCGCCGTCGAAGACGCCGCGCAGCACATCTTCGGCTACGCGGTGGGGTTGGACATGACGCGCCGCGACCTGCAGTTCAAGATGCGCGACGCCGGCCGGCCGTGGGAAATCGGCAAGGCTTTCGATTATTCGGCGCCGATCGGCGTGATCCACCGCGCCGCCGAAGCGGGCGACATCGGCCACGCGTCGATCCAGCTCGATGTCGACGGCGTGACCAAACAGTCGGCCACCATCGACCATCTGATCTGGTCGATCAGCGAAACCATCGCCAATTTGTCGACCTTGTTCGCGCTGGCGCCGGGCGACCTGATTTTCAGCGGCACGCCGGAAGGCGTGGGCGCCGTGGTGCGCGGCCAGACCCTGACCGGCAAGGTCGACGGCCTGTCCGGCATCGCCGTCAAGCTGGTGTAAATCGTTTAGAGCAGGGCGTCGATGGCGGCCAGTCCGGCCAGCGCGCCCATCGCCAGGCCGACATCGCGCGTCCCGGCCACCTGCGGCTCGCGCGGATTAATCCGTATCATGCGGCCGCCGTGCCGCTGGATCACGTGGTGGCCGAAATGGCGCACCGACGGTATCGCCACGCCGGCGCCCAACTCCACCACCAACGGCCGCCGCGCCGCCCG
>DATMSN010001208.1:0-22368 GCA_035565375.1 Duganella sp.
GGTCGAAGCGCGCGCCCACGGCCAGGCGCTCGGCGGCCGTGGCGCAGTGCGCCGCGCCGAGGAGGGGCAAACAGGCGAACAACAAGTGTCTAAGCGCGCTCATGAACAGGTTTCCCGGGTCGATGCCGCCTAGTCTAGCACGCCGTGCCGGACAGCAAGTTGCTTGCGCGGTGCGGGGGATCGTGTAGCGGCATCGTTTCGCCCGGGCGGCGCACCACGCCGACGGCGGGTGCGGCCATGACCCGAATTACGACATGCGCGCGCGCGTATTGTGGCGGAGCGCCCCGGCCAACACGCCAAAGCCCAGCAAGAACATCGATGCCATGCCCGGTTCCGGCACCACGCTGGCGGTCTGCCGCGCGATGAAGGACAGGTTATCCGCGTAGCCATCGTTGTCGCTCGAAGCGAGACGCTCCATCGACAGCCAGAACGACAGCCTGCTGGTGCCGGCAGGCATGATTCCCGAGGACTCCCGGTAGTACAGGCCCGTCTGGTTGCCGCGATCGTCCGGGGTGACGGGACCGATCGCGGCGTTTCCTATCTCATTGTTCCCCGCATCGAGAAACTGCACAAAGAACAGTGCGTTATCGCCCTGGTCGGCCCAGCCGCCGAGCCATCCGCTCAGGGAATAGGAAATGTTCTGCGCCGTCGGCACGCCGAAGTCCAGGGTCTGAACGCCCACGGCATACTGCCCGAAGCCGGCGAACATCTTCGTTCCGCGATCCACCGGGCCAGGCTGGGTGGGAAGCACCCAGTTGTTGCCATAGTCCACCGACTGCACCATGCTGTAATCCGGGTAGCCGGTCCAGCCGCTCACGCCTGCTTCGGCATCGCCGTTGACAATGAGGTTCTGACCGTAGCTGACGGCAGCCTTGCCACTACAGGCCACGGCGAACAAGGCCGCGGCAACGAGAAATCGACATTTCATGAAAAGGTCCTTGTAGAAGTTAAATGACGCGGTACTGGTCAAGCTGCGCTGCCCCGCGCATCGCAGGGTCACTGATGGAAGGCAAGCCGTTTTCCAGATGGCCGGCGAAGCGGCGCAACCAGCCCGGCAAGCCGCCCACACGCAGGCTGTAGTCGTACCAGTTGGAACTCGATGCCAGGGGAAGCCGGACGGTGCTCTTCGAGCGCGCGACGACGCGCACTTCCAACGGCTTGCTCGCGTAATACTTGTTGGCGGTGAGTTCGAAGGTGCATGGCTGTGCGCCATTGTTGACCAGATCGATGAGCAACTCGCCGGCGCCGCGGTCGGCGCGCAGGAAGATCTCCGGCCATGCAGCGTTGCCCGCACCGCGCACGTCGCCGACGATGTGGCGATGAAAGCCGTTCGGTCCTAGTATCCAAAGATCGTAGGCGGATGCGGTGTTCCAGCGGCCTTTGAGCTGTTTGCCAGGTTCGACCGTGTAGCGGCGCGGGACTTGCTCCAACGCCAGGCGGTCATACACATGAAACACCGCCCCGGCTTCGCCCAGGTTTTCGAAGCTGAGCTCCACCTGGCCGCCCCCGGCCGGCACCTGCGCCTGCACCTGGAGTTCGTAGGGCAGGGCGCGTGCGGGACGCACGCCGGCAGCCTGGACGGGTGCCGCCAGGGTGGCCGGCGTTGCGGGCACCTTGGTGTTTGGCAAGCTCAGCGCCATCGAACGCCGCGCAGCCGTTTCCGGCAGCAGTTGCGTGAACCCGTTGTCGTTCGGGTTTGCGAAGTCGAAACAGGACAACAGGTTGCCGCTCACCGCACGGCGCCATGGGCTGATGAGCGGCTCGCGCACACCGAAACGCGCCTCGATGAAACGCACCACCGATGTGTGGTCGAAGACCTGCGAATTCACCCAGCCGCCCTTGGTCCACGGCGAGATGACATACATCGGAACGCGCGGCCCGAGACCGTAGGGGCGATGGTGCGTACGTGCATCGGCGCCGTTGAGCACGTGATGGTACTCGCCGGTCGTATCGACGGTCGACCCACCGGCGAGCTGCGGCTGCGCCGGATTGCCGCCGTCACTCGTGTACGCCGGGACCGCGGGCGGTGGCATATGGTCGAAGAAGCCGTCATTCTCGTCGAAGTTGATGAGCAGGACCGTCTTGCTCCAGCTCTCCGGATTGGCGGTCAGGGCGTCCAGCACGCGCGCGATGTAGTCGGCGCCCGACGCGGGACTCGAGGGACCCGGGTGTTCGGAGCCTTCGGCGGTCGCGACGACCCAGCTGACCTGCGGCAGGCGGTTGGCAAGCACGTCGGCCTTGAGCAGGTCGAGGTCACGCGTGGTGGTGCCGCGATCGCGCAGGGATTGCGAATAGCCCGGCCGGCGATACCACGCGTTGCGGAAAGAGCGGAATCCCGCCAGCGAGTTATCGGTGAAGTTGTCCGCCATGTTCTGGTAAACCTGCCAGCTGATACCCGCCGCTTCGAGTCGCTCCGGATAGGTGGTCCACAAGTAGTCGGTGGACATGTCCGGATTGAAGTCGTCGCGGCTGTTGTCAGTCGACGGGCCGCCCGCGGCCGCCAGGGGATCGTTGTGACCGCTGAACAGAAACAGCCGGTTTGTGTTGGTGCCGGTCTGGGTGGCGCAGTGATAGTGGTCGCAGATGGTAAAGGCGCGCGCGAGCGCGAACTGGAAGGGAATGTCGGCGTCGGCGTAATAGCCCATCGCGTGGTTCTGTTTGACCGCGCACCAGTCATTCATACGTCCGTGGTCCCACGCCAGCTGGGCGTCGAGCCAGCTATGTGGCGTGCCGGCCACGCGCATGACGGGAAAGTCCTGCACCGTGTTGAGCCGGAACGGCGCGATGGCTCTGCCTTGGGGCCAGTTGGGCCGGCCAGGCACCGGCGCCCCGCCGACAGAGCGCTGCACGAAGACCGATTTGCGATTGAAGAGATTTTGCCGGTCCATCACCGGAATCGGAAAGGGATCGCCGAATCCCCTTACCCCTTCCAGCGTGCCAAAGTAGTGGTCGAAACTGCGGTTCTCCTGCGTCAGCACGACGATATGCTCGACATCCTGCAGGCTGCGGGTGCGCTGGTTGGCAGGCAGGGCCAGCGCCTTTTGGATGGACGGTGGAAAGGTCGCAAGCACGGCACTGGCGCCGGCCGATTTGCCCATTGTGCGGAGGAAGTCGCGGCGGCTCATGCACGCACCTGCGTGCGTGCGAACGCGGAATTAAAAGTATGCATTTGATTGATCCAGGTCGATTGTCGGGGGAAACGCGAAACGGCGGGCATGCAAGGCGACAGCTTACGCACCAACGATGAAAAGTTGATGACATGGCATGCCAATATCGCACTTTACTTATTTCGGTAACAATCCTGGCCAGGTGCCAGTGGATGGGAGCGGACGGATTTCAGCGTCCATGGCTGGGCGGCGCCAGCCCGTAGGAGGGGAGTTGGTGTTTCTGCCGTCGGGGTGACAAGCGTGACCGGTCACATCAAAATCACGTCGTACTGCTCTTGATGGTAGGCCGTTTCGACCTGCAACGAGATTTTCTTGCCGATGAAGTCGCCCAGCATCGCCAAGTGCTGCGACTCCTCCTCGAGGAACATGTCGACCACCTCCTGCGAGGCGAGGATGCGGAACTCGCGCGGGTTGAACTGCTTGGCTTCGCGCAGCAGCTCGCGCAGGATTTCGTAGCAGATCGTGCGCGAGGTCTTGACCTGGCCTTTGCCGGCGCAGGCCGGGCACGGTTCGCACAGGATGTGCGCCAGCGATTCGCGCGTGCGCTTGCGCGTCATCTCCACCAGCCCGAGCGCCGAGAAGTTCGACACCGACACCTTGGTGCGGTCGCGCGACAGCGTCTTTTTCAATTCCTGCAGCACGGCGTTGCGATGCTCGTTGTTCTCCATGTCGATGAAGTCGAGGATGATGATGCCGCCCAGGTTGCGCAGCCGCAGTTGGCGCGCGATCGCGTGCGCCGCCTCCAGGTTGGTCTTGAAGATCGTGTCGGCGAAATTGCGCCCGCCGACGAAGCCGCCCGTGTTGACGTCGATGGTCGTCATCGCCTCGGTCTGGTCGACGATCAGGTAGCCGCCCGATTTGAGGTCGACGCGCCGGCCCAGCGCCCGCAAAATCTCCTCCTCGACGCCGTACAGGTCGAACAGCGGCCGCTCGCCGGTGTAGTGCTGCAGGCGTGGCAGCACGCCCGGCGTGTAGGCCTTGCCGAATTCGACCAGGCTCAAATGGTTCTCGCGCGAGTCGACCTGGATGGTGGCCGTGTCGTCGTGGACGAAGTCGCGCAGCACGCGTTGCGCCAGGCTCAAATCCTGGTGCAGCAAGGTGGTGGCGGGGCGCGTCTTGGCGCCGTGGACGATCGCGCCCCAGGTCTTGCGCAGGTATTCGACGTCGGCGGCGATGTCGGAGTCCGACGCGTCCTCGGCCTGCGTGCGCACGATGTAGCCGCCCTTTTCGTCGGCCGGCAGCAGGCTTTGGAGCCGCGTGCGCAGCGCCTCGCGCTCCGATTCCTTTTCGATTTTCTGCGAGATGCCGATGTGGGTGTCCTGCGGCAGATACACCAGCATGCGGCCGGCGATGGAGATCTGCGTCGACAGGCGCGCGCCCTTGGTGCCGATCGGGTCCTTGATGACCTGCACCGTCAGCACCTGGCCGTCGAACAGGATTTTTTCGATCGGGGTGGGGGCGGCGTTCTGGCCGCCGTCGTGCGGGCGCGCCTCCCAGATGTCGGCCACGTGCAGGAAGGCGGCGCGTTCGAGGCCGATATCGATGAAGGCCGATTGCATGCCGGGCAGCACCCGCACCACCTTGCCGGAGTAGACATTGCCCGCCAGGCCGCGCGTGAGCGTGCGCTCGATGTGCAGTTCTTGCACGGCGCCTTGCAAAATCAGGGCGACCCGCGTTTCCTGCGGGGTGATGTTGATCAGGATGTCTTCGTTCATGTGTCTCGGCGGCCGGCTGGCGCGGCTTCTGTGGCTATGTGAAGACTGATCATACACGCCACTTACGGCAGCGGCAAACCCGCCTGGCGCAGCAGCTGCGCGGTTTCGTACAGCGGCAGGCCCATGATGCCGGAATGGCTGCCGGCGATGTGTTCGATGAATTGCGCCGCCGGGCCCTGGATGCCGTAGCCGCCGGCCTTGTCGTAGGGTTCGAGCGTGGCGCAGTAGGCGGCGATGGCCGCCGGCGACAGCACGCCGAAGCGCACCTCCGACACCTGCGTGATCTGGCCGGTGAAGTCGGCCGAATGGACGGCGATGGCGGTCAGCACCTGGTGGGTGCGGCCCGACAGCTTGGTGAGCATGGCGTTGGCCTCGGCGCGGTCGGCCGGCTTGCCGAGGATCTGGCCGTCGATGGTGACGGTGGTGTCGGCGGTGAGCACGGCGCGCGGCTTGAGGTGGCGGCGCTGCACCAGCTGGTAGCCGAAGGCGGCTTTTTCCTGCGCCACGCGGGCCACGTAGTCGAGCGGCGCTTCGCCTTCGATCACCTCTTCGGTGACGTCGGCGCCGCGCGGGCCGTCGGCGCGCAGCAGCAGCAGTTCAAAATCGATGCCGATCTGGCGCAGCAGTTCGCGCCGGCGCGGGCTTTTTGAGGCGAGGTAGATCTTTTTTTCGACCAGTTTCATGAGATATTTTCAGACAACGACCCTGTCCCCGTCCGCCGGCGTCAAACCCGGTGATAGGGGTGGTTCTGGGTGATCGACCAGGCGCGATACAGTTGCTCGGCCAACAATACCCGTACCATACCATGAGGAAGCGTCATACTGGAAATGCGGATCAAGCCCTCGGCGCGCGCCTTGAGCTCCGGATCGAGGCCGTCGGCGCCGCCGATCAGGAAGGCGGTGTCGCGCCCGTCCTGCTGCCAGGCCTCCAGCTGCTGCGACAATCCGACCGAGGTCAGATCCTTGCCACGCTCGTCGAGCGCGATGATGCGCACCGATTTGGGCAGCGCCGCCTCGATGCGCTCGCGTTCGAGCGCCATCGCGGTGGCGGCGGTCTTGCTGCCCGAACGGTCGACCGGCTTGATTTCCTTGAGCACGATCTTCAGTTCGGGCGGCATGCGCTTCGCGTATTCGGCGAAGCCGGTCTCTATCCAGGCCGGCATCTTGTGTCCGACCGCAGCGATGATCAGCTGCATCGTGGATTACTCCGCGACTTTTTTGATGCGCTTGATGACGGTTTTGGCCGGCGCCTCGTCGGCTTTCGGCTTGGCGGCCTTCGGCGCTTTCGGCTTCGGCGGCAGGGCTTTCAGCGCTTCGGCCGAGGCGACGGCGCTCTTGGTCTTGCCGACCTTGATGGTTTTGCCGACCGGGACGGCGGCCTTCCTGGCGGCCGGCTTCTTCTCGGCGGCCGGTTTGGCGGCGGCGGCCTTGCGGGCCGGGGTCTTCTTCTCGATCACCGGCGAGGCGTCGACGGCTTTTTTGCCGGCGGCCAGGTGGCTGCTGATCTTCTTCGGCTCGTCCGCTTCCTCGCCTTCCTTGGTCGACTTGCGCTTGGCCGCGCCCAGCTTGACCGGCTTGTCGCCCCAGATCTCTTCCAGGCGGTAGTAGGCGCGGATCGGCGCCTGCATGATATGGACGATCATGTCGCCCAGGTCGACCAGCACCCATTCACCGGTGTCCTCGCCTTCCATGCCGTAGACGTCGCCGCCGGCGGCCTTGACCTTGTCGCGCACCGAGGCGGCCAGCGCCTTGGTTTGGCGGTTGGAGGTACCGGAGGCGATGGCGATGCGGTCGAAAAGGCTGGTCAGGTGGGTGGTGTCGAACAGCGTGATGTCTTGGGCCTTGACGTCTTCGAGGGCGTCAACGACGAGGGATTGCAGTTTTTTGATGTCCATTTAGCTTTTGTATAGATTATGTTGTTCAATATAGTCTAGCACTAGCGGCGGGATAAGCGAGTTTGCCTGTTCCCCCCGTTGTAATGCCGCACGTATTTCGGTGGCGGAGATATCCACCGCGAAGTCCTGTGCCAGATAAGTCAGACCGTGCGGCGTGTTGCGGATTTGTTCAGGCGTTCCCAAACGGCTGGAGAACGCCGCGGCGACCGCCGGCGGAAGGCCGGCGGCGCCAATGTCGAAGCCAGGGCGGGCCGCTACGCAGATGTGGGCGTAGTCGAACAGCGCCTGCCATTCATTCCAGGTGTCGAGCCGCTGCAGCTGGTCGGCGCCCATCACGAAGGCGATGGAAGCGTCCGGCCCCAGCTCGGCGCGCACCAGGCGCAGCGTGTCGATGGTGTAGGTGGCCAAACCGCGCGCTGCGCGTTCGATCTCCTGCGGATCGACCACGACCTCGAAAGGCTGGCCCTTGAAAGCGATGGCCACCATTTCGGCGCGCTGTTCGGGCGTCGCCTTGAGCATGGCTTTTTGCCACGGCAGGCCGGCCGGGATCACGCGCAGCTGGTCCACTTGCAGCAGCTTGGCGAAATAGGCGCCGAGGGCGATATGACCGTGGTGGACCGGATCGTAGCTGCCGCCCAGCAGTGCAACCCGCTGTGCCATGGCCTTTGTCACGCCGTCAGCCAGTCGCGGTGCGGCAGGAAGTCGGTGTACAGCGCCGCCTCCGGTGTGCCGTCCTCGGGCTCCCAGCGATAGCGCCATTTGACGATGGGCGGCATCGACATCAGGATCGCCTCGGTGCGCCCGCCCGACTGCAGGCCGAACAGCGTGCCGCGGTCGAACACCAGGTTGAATTCGACATAGCGGCCGCGCCGGTAGGCCTGGAAATCGCGTTCGCGCTCGCCGTACGGCGTGTCCTTGCGGCGTTCCAGGATCGGCAGGTAGGCCGTCAGGAACGAATTGCCGACGCTTTGCATCAGCGCGAAGCTGCGTTCGAAGCCTTCTTCGTTCAAATCGTCGAAGAAGATGCCGCCGACGCCGCGCGCCTCCTTGCGGTGCTTCAGGTAGAAATACTCGTCGCACCACTGCTTGTAGCGCGCGTGCAGGTCGTCGCCGAACGGCGCCAGCGCGTCGCGGCAGCTCTGGTGGAAGTGTTTGACGTCTTCCTTGTCGCCATAATAGGGCGTCAGGTCCATGCCGCCGCCGAACCACCATGCCGGGTCGCCGTTGACCGTGGTGGTGGTGAAGAAGCGCACGTTCATGTGCACCGTCGGCGCGTACGGATTGCGCGGATGGATCACCAGCGACACGCCCATCGCCTGCCACGGGTTGCCGCCCAAATCGGGGCGCGCCGCCGACGCCGACGGCGGCAGCTTGGCGCCCATCACGTGCGAGAAGTTGACGCCGCCACGCTCGATGACGTTGCCTTCCTCGACCAGCCGCGAGATCCCGCCGCCGCCCTCCGGACGCTCCCACTCGTCGCGCAGGAATGCCTTGCCATCGAGCGCTTCAAGCGCGGCGATGATGCGGGCCTGCAGATCGAGCAGGAAGGCCTTGACGGCTTGCGGGTTGGGGGGTGACTGCATGGTGCGGTGTGCGTTAAAAAAAACCAAGGGTCGATTGTACCCTGATGCGGGGCTTTGGGATAGTTGCCGCTGATCGGGCGCACTGCAACCCCCAGCAAAAAGGGGTCGTACCCCTCGGGGTACGACCCCGGCGGCGCGCCGTACGGGGTGACAGCAGGCGTCGCGCCGTACTTTTTAGTGCTTCAAACCGCGCCAGCCGATGTCGCGGCGGCACTGCATGCCTTCGAAGGAGATCTGGTCGACCACCTCGTAGGCCTGCTTTTGCGCCAGCTTGACGCTGTCGGCCAGGCCCACCACGCACAGCACGCGCCCGCCCGTGACCTGCAACTGGCCGCCGACGTCGGCGGTGCCGGCGTGGAAGGTCACCGATTCCGGCGTCTCGGCCGGGATGCCCTCGATCACGGCGCCCTTGAGCGGCGCGTCCGGATAGCCGGCGGCGGCCAGCACCACGCCGACGGCGGTGCGGCGGTCCCATTCCAGCTCGACCGTGTCGAGCGTGCCGTTGACGGCGTGTTCCATCACCGTCACCAGATCGGTCTTCAGGCGCGACATGATCGGCTGGGTCTCGGGATCGCCCATGCGGCAGTTGAACTCGAGCGTGCGCGGATTGCCGGCGGCGTCGATCATCAGGCCGGCGTACAGGAAGCCGGTGAAGACGATGCCGTCCTTGGCCATGCCGGCGATGGTCGGGTTGATGATCTCGCGCATCACGCGGGCGTGCATGGCCGGCGTGACGATCGGCGCCGGCGAGTAGGCGCCCATGCCGCCGGTGTTCGGGCCTTCGTCGTTGTCCTTGAGGCGCTTGTGGTCCTGGCTGGTGGCCAGCGGCAGCACGTTCTTACCGTCGCACATGACGATGAAGCTCGCTTCCTCGCCGGCCAGGAACTCCTCGATGACGATGCGGGCGCCGGCGTCGCCGAAGCGGTTATCGGCCAGCATGTCCTCGACCGCCTGGTGGGCCTCGTCCAGCGACATCGCCACCACCACGCCCTTGCCGGCGGCCAGGCCGTCGGCCTTGATGACGATGGGCGCGCCGTTGGCGTCGATGTAGGCGTGCGCTTGCGCCACGTCCGAGAAGGTCTGGTATTTGGCGGTCGGGATGCCGTGGCGCTGCATGAACGCCTTGGCGAAGTCCTTCGACGACTCCAGCTGCGCCGCTTCCCTGGTCGGGCCGAAGATCTTCAGGCCGCGGGCGCGGAACAGGTTGACGATGCCGCCGGCCAGCGGGGTTTCCGGGCCGACGACGGTCAGGCCGATGTGCTCCTGCTCGACGAAGGTCGCCAGTTCGTGCAGATCGGTGATGTTGACGTTGACCAGGCGCGAATCGCGCGCGGTGCCGCCGTTGCCGGGGGCGACGTAGACCATCTGGATGCGTTCCGATTGCGCCAATTTCCAAGCCAGCGCGTGTTCACGGCCGCCGGAGCCGACTACCAATATTTTCATAAATCCTCAGTCTTCGATCAGCGTGTTGGAATAGACTTCCTGGACATCGTCCAGCGCTTCCAACGCGTCCAGCAGTTTTTGCATCTTGACGGCGTTGTCGCCGGTGATGACGGTTTCGGTGGCCGGCTTCATGATGATCTCGGCCACTTCGGCCTTGAAACCGGCCGCCTCGAGCGCGTCCTTGACGGCCGCGAAGTCGTGCGGGCCGCACAGCACTTCAAAGCCGCCTTCCTCGTCGGCGACGACGTCCTCGGCGCCGGCTTCGAGCGCCACTTCCATCAGCGCGTCCTCGTTGGTGCCGGGCGCGAACAGGAACTGGCCGCAGTGCTTGAACATGAAAGCCACCGAGCCCTCGTTGCCCATGTTGCCGCCGTTTTTGTTGAAGGCGTTGCGGACCTCGGCCACCGTGCGCACGCGGTTGTCGGTCATGCAGTCGACGATGATGGCGGCGCCGCCGATGCCGTAGCCCTCGTAGCGGACCTCCTCGTAGGCCGCGCCGTCCTCGCCGCCGGTGCCGCGGGTGATCGCGCGCTGCACGTTATCCTTCGGCATATTGGCGTCGGCCGCCTTGTCCACGGCCAGGCGCAGGCGCGGATTGGTCTGGATGTCGCCGCCGCCCATGCGCGCGGCGACGGTGATTTCCTTGATCAGACGTGTCCAGATCTTGCCACGTTTGGCGTCGGTAGCGGCCTTTTTGTGCTTGATATTGGCCCATTTGCTGTGTCCAGCCATGTTCAGTCTTCCTTCGGCGCGGTTTGTTCGGGGTTGTTGATAGTCTTGCCATGCGGTGAGGGCGATATTTTAACATAACGCAGGGCGCCAAAACCGCGCCCTCGGCGGCCGGGGCCGTTTGGCCTTACAATCGAGGGATGGACAAAAGCATAACGAATGTTGGGCCTGATGGGAGCTCCCCTCGCGCGGCCTATCTGGGCGGACTGGGAATCGCCATCGGCGGCGCGGTGCTGTTCTCGACCAAGGCCATCGTCGCCAAGCTGCTGTACCGCTACGACCTCGACGCCGTCACCGTGCTGGCGTTCCGCATGCTCTTTTCGCTGCCGGTGTTCGCCGCCGTCGCGGTGTGGAAGATGCGCGCCGGCGCGCCGCTGTCGACGGCCGACCGCTGGCGCCTGATCGGCCTGGGGCTGGTCGGCTACTACCTGTCCAGTTTTCTCGATTTCCTCGGGCTGCAATACATCACGGTCGGCCTCGAGCGGCTGATCCTGTTCCTGACGCCGACCTTCGTGCTGTTGATCAGCTCCACCCTGCTCAAGCAGCACATCAGCGGCAGGCAGTGGCTGGCGCTGCTGACCTCCTACTGCGGCATCGTGTTCGTATTCTTGCACGACCTGGGCAACGGCGGCGACAACGTGGCGCTGGGCGCGACCTTGGTGCTGGGATCGGCCGCCGCCTATTCGGTCTACCTGCTGCTGTCGGGCGAAATGGTCAAGCGCCTCGGCGCGCTGCGGCTGGTGTCGTACGCGATGTGCGTGTCGAGCGTGGCCTGCATCGCCCAGTTTTTCGTGCTGCGGCCGGTGTCGGCGCTGGTGCAGCCGATGCAGGTGTACGGCCTGTCGCTGGTCAACGGCATCCTGTGCACGGTGATGCCGGTGTTTATGACGATGGCCGCCGTCGAGCGCATCGGCGCCGGCGCCGCCTCGCAGGCGGGGATGATCGGCCCCGTGTCGACCTTGTTTCTGGGCGCGCTGCTGTTGGGCGAGCCCGTCACGTCCTGGCAATTGGCCGGCACCGCGCTGGTGATGGCCGGGATTTATCTGCTGTCGAAAAGTAAGAAGTAAAACCAAATAAACCATATAAATGGATAACCTTATGAAGACCCGCATCGCCCTGATTGCCCACGACAAGAAAAAAGACGACATGATCCTGCTGGCGGGCGAATACCGCGCCTTCCTATCGACCTGCACGCTGGTGGCCACCGGCACCACCGGCGGGCGCCTGATCGACGAGCTGGGGCTGGAGGTGGACCGCAAGCATTCGGGGCCGTTCGGCGGGGATTTGCAGATCGGCTCGATGCTGGTGGAGGGCGAGATCGATTGCGTGATCTTCCTGCGCGATCCGATGACGCCGCAGCCGCACGAGCCGGACATCAACGCGCTGGTGCGGGCGTGCGACGTGCACAACACGCCGTGCGCGACCAATGTGTCGTCGGCGCATTTGGTGCTGTCGCAGTTGCAGTTGCGCGCGGCGGCGGTCTAAGTCAGCGAATTTAATCTAAAACACGTAGGGCGGATTAGCGTAGCGTAATCCGCCATGCATGCGTCATCGGCGGCGCATGCATGGCCGATTACGGCGTTCCGCCTAATCCGCGGACTCCCAGGGCGCGGCAGTTGCGTGGCGCGGCGCACGCAGGCGCGTTACACTCCGGATATTGAGTAACGGAGGTAGTGATGACCAAGGCAATTCGTATCAACCGCGTGGGCGGTCCGGAGGTGATGGAACTGGTGGAGGTGGACCTGGCGCCGCCCGGCCCGGGCGAGGCGCAGGTGCGCCATAGCGCCATCGGACTCAATTTCATCGACGTCTACTTCCGCACCGGCCTGTATCCGCAGCCGCTGCCGGGCGGCCTGGGCATGGAGGGCGCCGGCACCGTGGAGGCGGTCGGCGAGGGCGTGACCGAGGTGAAGGTCGGCGACCGCGTGGCCTACGCCGGGCGGCCCAACGGCGCCTATGCCGAGGCGCGCAACATGCCGGCGTCGCAGTTGCTGGTGCTGCCGGAGAAAATCGGCTTCGACACCGCCGCCGCCATGATGCTGCAAGGCCTGACGGTGCAGTACCTGCTGCACCGCACCGTGCACCTGAAGGCGGGCGACACCATCCTGTTCCACGCCGCCGCCGGCGGGGTCGGCCTGATCGCCTGCCAGTGGGCCAAGGTGCTGGGCGTGACCTTGATCGGCACCGTCGGCTCGGACGAGAAGGCGGCGCTGGCGACCGGGCACGGCGCCGACCACGTGATCAACTACAACCGCGAAAACTTCACCGAGCGGGTGCGCGAGATCACCGGCGGCAAGGGCGTGTGCGCGGTGTACGACTCGATCGGCAAGGACACCTTCACCGGTTCGCTCGACTGCCTGGCGCCGCTCGGGACCATGGTCAGCTTCGGCAACGCGTCCGGACCGGTGCCGCCGTTTTCGCTGAGCGAGCTGGCCAACCGTGGCTCGCTGTTTATCACGCGGCCTTCGCTGGGCGCGTACATGGCCACGCGCGAGGATCTGGAGGCGTCGGCCAAATCGCTGTTCGGCGTCGTCAACAGCGGCGCGGTCAAGGTCGACGTGCGCCAGCGCTACAACCTGGCCGACGTGGCCCAGGCGCACATCGATCTCGAGGCGCGCAAGACCACCGGCTCGACGATTTTGCTGCCATGAGCGGCAGCATGTTCGAGGAGGACCGGCTCAAGGGCCAGCGGCGGCGCGGGGAGGACGAGGGGGAAGAAGAGGACGACGGCGATTTCTCCGACATGCTCAGCGAGATGCGCATCCTGCTGCCGGGGGCGCAGATGCTGTCGGCCTTCTTGATCATTTTGCCGTTCAACGCCGGCTTCGCGCATATCGACCACACGGAAAAGCTGCTGTTCCTGGCGACGTTTTTCCTGTCGCTGACCAGTTTGGTGTTGTTGAGCGCGCCGGCGATCCAGCATCGGCTCATGCGGCCGTTGAAGGACAGGGCGCGCTTCAAGCGGGTGGCGACCAAGCAGATCGTGGCCGGGTCGTTCACGCTGGCGATCGCGCTGGTGCTGGGGACCGATCTGGTGATTTCGGAGGTGTTCGGCCCCACGGTGGGCATGGTGATGGCGGGCGTGATGGCGGCGCTGGTCGCGGTCGCGTGGTGGTTGATGCCGATGTACCTGAAGCGGCACGCGGGCGTGTGAGCGCAGACGACGGCTCATAGATGGCGGATTACGCTTCGCTAATCCGCCCTACGTGCAACACGCGTCATTTGGTGCTCGGTACGGAACCGTACAGATGAGCTGGCGTGGTTTGGCTATTCTGTCTCTCAAGCCAAGCCATACCGGTTTGCAACTACTCAGGAGCAACATCATGAACAAAGACCAAATCGAAGGTAAACTGAAAAACATCGGCGGCAAAATTCAGGAAGAAGTCGGCGACCTGGTCGACTCGCCAGAGCAGGAAGCCAAAGGCCTGGGCAAACAGGTCGAAGGCAAGCTGCAAGAGAAAGTCGGCGATCTGAAAGAAGCCGCCCGCGTCGCCACCAAGTAATTAGTGGCCGCAGGAAACGAAAAGCCCCTGTGTGCGCATGCACACAGGGGCTTTTTCATGGGGAAGCGGTGCCGCTAGTTGGTCTTGGCCGGCGCCGCCTGGCCGGCCACCGCGGCCGGCGCCTCCACCGTCTGGGTGGTCGGCTCGATCTTCAAATCGACCCGGCGCGGCACGCCGCTCGGGCCGGGGAAGCCGGTGAACGCGCTTTGCACCAGCGCCGGCATCACGTGCGGCGTGGCCTGGATCAGGCTGGTGTTTTGCACCGTCACGTCATACAGCTTGCGGCCGGTCGTGGTGTTGATGGTGATGCGCAGCTGGCGCTGGTACTGATGCCGCACGCGCTCTTCCACCATCATCGGGCCGTAGCGGAACGGATCGTAGAAGTAGGGACGATAGCCCCAGCGCGAATAGCCCCAGCCATAGCGGCCGTAGCCCGGCCCCCAATACGGGCCCATGAACGGGTCATCGGCCTGCAACACGCGCACCGGATGGTCGATCGTCACGAATTTCATTCCCACGAGCAATTTCGGCGATTGGCCGTCGGCGGCCTGGCGGAAGCCGAGCTTGGCCAGTTCATTGGCCACCAGCACCTGGTAGCTGCGGTACTCGAGCGTGTCGTCGGCCCCTTGCGGCGCTTCGAAGGCATAGGATTTGTCTTGCAGGTCGGCCGGCCAGTCGTTGAAGGCGGTGACGTCGCTGCGGATGGTGGTGGCGCAGCCGGTCAACAGCATGACGGCGGCAGTCGCCAGAATGGCGAGATATTTCATGGTATAGCCCTCTCAGGTCGGACGGTATGTTCCAGTGCTAAGTTTACGACGCGCGTGCGGACGTTGCTCGATTATTACAGATTGTTACGGCGGAGTGGAAACAAGCAACTTATTCCGGCCAACTTATGTGGCCCATCCGGGCCGCCACGGGCGATTCGCACGTCCGCCGGCGCTGGTGTTGGTAAAATAGGCTTTTGCCTACGTCCACCCAGAGCCCCCATGCGCACAGATAGCAGCCCAACGACGATATACCGCAAAGATTACACCCCTCCAGCTTTCCTGGTCGATACGGTTGAACTTGGTTTCGACCTCGACCCCGACCGCACGGTGGTCGCCAACCGCGTCACGCTGCGGCACAACCCGGCGAGCCAGAGCCAGGACATCGTGTTGCACGGCGAAGAGATCGAACTGGTGCAGCTGCGCATGAACGGCAAACCGCTGGCGCCGACCGAATACAAGGTCGACGGCTCGACCCTGACGATCAAAAAGGCCCCGGCCAACGTGGTGCTGGAGATCGAAACGCTGTGCGCGCCGGTGCAAAACACCACGCTGTCGGGGTTGTACGTCTCGAACGGCAACTTCTTCACGCAGTGCGAGGCCGAAGGCTTCCGCCGCATCACCTACTTCCCGGACCGTCCGGACGTGATGGCCAAGTACACCGTCATGCTGCGCGCCGACAAGGCCGCCTATCCGGTGCTGCTGTCGAACGGCAACCTGATCGAGGAGGGCGACCTCGGCGACGGCCGCCACTACGCCAAATGGGAAGACCCGTTCAAGAAGCCGTCGTACCTGTTCGCGCTGGTCGCCGCGCGGCTGGTGTGCCAGGAGGAGAAGTACACGCTCAAGTCCGGCCGCGAAGTGCTGCTGCAGGTGTGGGTGGAGGAGGGTAACCTCGACAAGACCGACTACGCGATGCAGTCGCTGAAAAACTCGATCCGCTGGGACGAGGAGCGCTTCGGCCTGGAGCTGGACCTGGACCGCTTCATGATCGTCGCCGTCGGCGACTTCAACATGGGCGCGATGGAGAACAAGGGCCTCAACATCTTCAACACCAAGTTCGTGCTGGCCAACCCGCGCGTGGCGACCGACATCGACTACGCCGGCATCGAGGCGGTGGTCGGCCACGAATACTTCCACAACTGGACCGGCAACCGCGTCACGTGCCGCGACTGGTTCCAGCTGTCGCTGAAGGAAGGCCTGACCGTGTTCCGCGACCAGGAGTTCAGCGCCGACATGATCGGCACCGACAGCGGCCGCGCCGTCACCCGCATCGACCAGGTGCGCACCTTGCGCCAGGCGCAGTTCCCCGAGGACGCCGGCCCGATGGCGCACCCCGTGCGGCCGGATTCCTTCGTCGAGATCAACAACTTCTACACGGTGACCGTGTACGAAAAGGGCGCCGAAGTGGTGCGCATGTACCAAACCCTGGTGGGGCGCGACGGCTTCCGCAAGGGCATGGATTTGTACTTCAAGCGCCACGACGGGCAGGCCGTCGAATGCGACGACTTCCGCGCCGCCATGGCCGACGCCAACGGCCGCGACCTGCGCCAGTTCGAGCGCTGGTACAGTCAGGCCGGCACGCCGGTGGTGACCGCGCGCACGCGCTACGACGCCGTCAAGCGCAACTTCGACATCATCCTCAGCCAGCGCTGCGCGCCGTCTGCCGGCCAGCCGGACAAGCTGCCGTTCCACATCCCGGTGGCGGTCGGCCTGCTGGGCGCCAGCGGCAAGGATTTGCCGTTGACGCTAGAAGGCGTCAAGCACGCCAGGGGCGCCACCACGGTGGTGCTGGAGTTGACGGAGCAAGAGCAGATTTTCCGCTTCCGTAACGTCGACGAACGTCCGACGCCGTCGATCCTGCGCGACTTCTCGGCGCCGGTGGTGCTTGAATACGACTATACCGACGCCGAACTGCTGCACCTGTTCAGCCATGACAGCGACCCGGTCAACCGCTGGGAAGCGGGCCAGCGCCTGGCGATGGCGCGCCTGCTCAAGCTGACCGCGCAAGTGGCGGCGGCCGGCGGCAGCGACGCCAACCTGAAACTGGACGCCACCTTCATCACCGCCCAGCGCACCGTGCTGACCGACGAAACGCTCGACCCGGCCTTCCGCGAGCTGGCGCTGATCCTGCCGTCGGAAACCATCATCGCCGAGCAGATGGACGTGGTCGACCCGCAGGCGATCCACACGGCGCGCCAGTTCATGCGCCGCACCATCGGCGCCGCGCTCAAGACCGAGCTGCTGGCGCAATACCACGCCAACCAGACGCCCGGCGAATACAGCCCGGACGCGCTGTCGGCCGGCAAGCGGGCCTTGAAGAACCTGTGCCTGTCGTACCTGATGGTGGCGCCGGACATGGCGGAGCTCAAGCTCGCGCAGCAGCAATTCGAAAAGGCCGGCAACATGACCGACCGCTCGGCCGCGCTGGTGGCGATGATCCATAGCGGCGCCGAAGCCGGCCCGTACCTGAAGAACTTCTACGAGGACTTCGAAAGCGAGGCGCTGGTCATCGACAAATGGTTCGCCATGCAGGCGGCCGCGCCGACCACCAACGTGGCCGCCGTGCGCAAATTGATGCAGCACCCGGCCTTCACGCTGAAGAACCCGAACCGCGCGCGTAGTTTGATCTTCAACTTCACCAGCGGCAACCCGTCGCAATTCCACGCCGCCGATGGCAGCGCCTACGAATTCTGGGCCGAATATGTGATCAAGCTCGACGCCATCAACCCGCAGGTCGCGGCGCGCCTGGCGCGCGGCATGGACCGCTGGCGCCGATACGCGCCGGCGCTGCAGGCCAAGATGAAGCGCGCGCTGGAGAAAGTCGCCGCCCGCGCCAAGCTCTCGAACGACGTGCTTGAAGTGGTGACCAAGGCGCTGGCCAACTAACAAACGATTTATACGATTTATATTTCACCACAAGGGAATCCATGAAACGCATCAGCCTCACTCAATACCTGGTCGAAGAACAGCGCCACAACAACACGATTCCGGCCGAACTGCGGCTGCTGATCGAAGTGGTCGCGCGCGCGTGCAAGACCATCAGCCACGCCGTGGGCAAGGGCGCGCTGGGCGAAGTGCTCGGCACCGCCGACACCGAAAACGTCCAGGGCGAAGTGCAGAAAAAGCTCGACATCATCTCCAACGAGATCCTGCTCGAAGCGAATGAATGGGGCGGCCACCTGGCGGCGATGGCGTCGGAAGAGATGGAAACCATCCACCCGATCCCGAACCGCTATCCGAAGGGCGAGTACATGCTGACCTTCGACCCTCTGGACGGCTCGTCGAACATCGACGTCAACGTCTCGATCGGCACCATCTTCTCGGTGCTGAAGGCGCCGGAAGGCATGGGCGAACCGACCGAGGAAGCGTTCATGCAGCCGGGCACCAAGCAGGTCGCCGCCGGCTACGCCGTGTACGGCCCGCAGACCATGCTGGTGCTCACCACCGGCAATGGCGTCAACTGCTTCACCCTGGACCGCGAAATGGGTTCGTGGGTGCTGACGCAGCGCGACATGAAGATTCCGGCCAAGACCAAGGAATTCGCGATCAACATGTCGAACGCGCGCCACTGGCACGCGCCGGTCAAGCGCTACGTCGACGAACTGCTGGAAGGCGAAAACGGCCCGCGCGGCACCAACTTCAACATGCGCTGGGTGGCCTCGATGGTCGCCGACGTGCACCGCATCCTGAACCGCGGCGGCATCTTCATGTACCCGGCCGACACGCGCGACACGTCGATGCCGGGCAAACTGCGTCTGATGTACGAGGCGAATCCGATGGCCTTCATCGTCGAGCAGGCGGGCGGCTCGGCCACCGACGGCAAACAGCGCATCATGGAGATCCAGCCGCACAAGCTGCACCAGCGCGTGCCGGTCTTCCTGGGATCGCGCGATGAAGTGGCGGTGGTGACGGGCTATCATCAAGGCTAATTAACCCGGTTTACGCACAAAGCAATGTCATTTTTGCAGCATGGCTAAAATTTATTGTTTTAGGGCTAGCGCGCGGTGAGAAATATTTGTTAGAATGTGCGACTTCGCCGCTTTAGCTCAGTTGGTAGAGCAGTTCATTCGTAATGAAAAGGTCGCCAGTTCGATTCCGGCAAGCGGCACCAGAACACAGTAGTTTGCTGTACCAGAAGTCTTAAAACCCGCGTTCTCCCCTAGGAGGTGCGGGTTTTTTGTTGTTTATGGCCATTTGGCTGGATATCGTTGAAGGCGGCGCCGAGTTGCTTTGCGCTGGATATTCAGTTCGACCAGGCAGGAAAGGCGCCGCAGTTCGAGCGCGTTACCGATGGCGCCCCCGCCAAGCGAGGAGGAGGAGGAGGAGCATTGCGCATCAGGCCTCCTGGTACGGGCTGGATGCAGGCTGACCAGCCAAGTTAGTCCATATATCGTCTGGTAGCGACCGATCCCGCAGACAAACCCGATCATGCTCTGGGTAGGTAATTTGATCGACCGGTGCTCGGGTTCCAACCACCAAGCAACGCGTTTGAGAAGAACTCCGATTCTCTAAGTAATGCCCGACCGGGACGCCGGCCCGGAAAGTTGCGACGTCACCGGCTCGCATGAGTGTCTCGGACGTTCCCTCGACCACGGTGATCTCACCGGCAAGGACATAGACCATCTCGTCTTCAGCGCTGTGCCAATGCTTGATTGAGGATCTGCAGCCAGGCTGAAGGACTTCAACGAATGCGCCAAACTGCGTAAGTTCTCCAGTCTCACTGATCCAGAGGGTTTGATTCGGTTCGGTGGTACCCTTCACTGGGTTGACTTCGGTGAGTAGTCGATCGAGGGTGAAGACAGGCATAGATGAGACTCCCTGGGCAGTGGTATTGAGTGATGTGCGGGGTGCCGCGCGTTGTCGAGTGACAGCTGTGAATAAGTGTACCAAAAAGCAAAGGGAATTCGCGGTGGGCGCAGCCCAGTGCGAATTCCCTTGGTCTTGACTCTCCAATTAAATAGTATAAACAGTTTATTCCATTAACCGGTTCCAGTCGCAATCCCTCGTCGTTTAGCACTCATTCACAATATTTTTTACATACTCGTTGGAATACCTCGTAGAAAACGGTGTTCACTTCATCTACAGGATCGCCATCCCACGAACGAAACCACGTGATCGACTGCTTGTCTGACGAGATCTCATATTGGCCATCAGAACCTCCTTGATAGTTCTTACTCCAATCACAGCGATGGTCAATTCCAGAGCAACTATATTTTGCACCGATGATCCGCTTCTCAAGACCAATCGGGTCTTTCAATTGTTGCGTGGAGATAGTCTCGGACTTGCCCACTTGCGATTCCTTGTGGCGATTCTGAGTTTGGACGGGAAATCCCTGGAAGTAAGGAGTTCCGCCTGGACGGGTCGCAACCCATTTGTCCTCATACACAGGCGCGGGATGCGGCACTTGCGCCGGAATAGGAAAAGTGGCTGCGGCGACGTGATCTTTAGTGGTGGGGTCGTTTTTGAGCGCGAAAACCAAGGCAACAATAGCAAGAAATCCGAAAAAGAACGCTGTAACGATGAACCGCAGGTCGTGAGATTTCGTGTGGCTGAGAATGATCTGTTGAAGATCGATTGGTTTAGATTTAGCAAGAATTCCGCTGGCAATCTTGCCGGAGTACTTGAAATATCCGTCAAAGAATCGATTTTTCGCGGACTCGCTTTTGAATTGACCCGACGCGGTTACGACGTTTGGTTGAATTTCATCACTTGGTACCAAAGACGGCCGGCCCGACTCCCGTCCGATCAGAAAGTAAGCCAATAAACACAACACAGCGAATAGAGAAGAAACACCTGCTAAGATCGAGATGCTGGATGAGCTAATCATACCTGACAACTCCCAATAGACTTCGTCTGTTGCTCAGCTGCTTCCTTCGTTCTCAACTGACAGCTCAGACGAGAAGAAAACCCGCAATGTACCTAGGTCGGTTGCTTCACGGTAATTTCGGCGGGGCCGGTTCCAATTCTATCCAATACTAACATGGCGATATTTTTGTTGCAGAGCCCCTTTGTTAGCATGGCGTACTCTATTTGCTTGCCCCATTCCTCATGGTGTCAGACGGAAAAGCTACCCGTTCCACCGTTCTACTTTGACGGCAGCTCTGACGAGTCAGTATTGATTTGCTTTGTGCGCCCGTTGTTCAATCCGACGAGGCAGGAAAGGCGCCGCAGTTCGAGCGCGTTACCAATGGCGCCGCCGCCGAGCGAGGCGGCAAATGCGCATTGCGCATCGCGGTATTGTTCGTACGCTTTGCTCGACGCTCTGAGCTTTTCCTTCGCAAGGTTGATGAATCTCGTATCTTCGTCCCATTTTGACAGGGCGGCAATTGCTCGCTCTTCGGCGCGTTTTAGTGCCACAGCGCTTTCGCGAGATTTTTTCGCGAGACACTCCCGCATTCCTGCTTCCGAATACGCGCCGCATTGTTCGAGCGCGGCGCGCTCGTTTTGAAGTTCGGCCGCCCGGACTCCGTTGGAAAAGTGCTGCAACCCAAGCGCGCAGGCCAGCACGATGAGATTTGAAATTCGCATGAGGATTTCCTTCATTTGCGTAGCAGGCCAAGCGCGTAGTCGAGCTTCTGCGCGTAGCGGGGATCGCCGCCGCCATTGTAGCGACGTGCGACCTGGTCCGTAGTAATTTGACGCCAACCCGTGATAACACGTTGCACGGAGCCTTTTTGGAATTTCAGGATGTGACCGGGGCGCAGCACAGTGCTTGTTGGATTCAACTTCTTCATTATCTCAGGTGTGCTGCCGTGTGCCTTGGCGATCTTTGCCAAGCTATCTCCGGGCTTGATGGTCACTTCAAGCATGCCTGTTGCATCCGCCACGAGCACGCTCTGAAACTCGAAATTGGCCATCCTCATGAGCAGGTATCCAATGCCGGCACGTATATTGTGAGCTGGCATGCTTCTCACCGTGCCGGTTGTCAGCCTTCTTTGCCATTTGGGCGGCAATATCAATTCACCGCCTTCCCGTCCAGAGAGAAAGGACGCAAGGCCCGCGTCGCCAGCTACACCGATCTGCATGGGTTTGGTTCGCCACTCCGAACTTGATGCACCGGATTCAGTCCAGAGCATCGCCTTGATGAGTAGCCAGTCCAGTTGCCGGTAGCCGGGTGTGGACTTTAGGTGCTGGTTGAACTCGCTGACGGCTGTTTTAAGCTCATTATCGTAAGTGTCCCAATGGCTATTGCCAACTGCTTTGCTAATGCCGTCTTGCCACTTTTCGAAATCCGTCTTGATCGACGCATGAGTCGCCATAGCTAACCCTTCATTTTGCCGTTGCAGGAATTCAAAGGAACGTGTCGCGTTCGCTATAAGAATCCAATTTTAGTGCTCCGGCTGACGAAGGGATTGCTCATGCGCAATGCTGGGTGAAGCAGCGCTCATATTTTTGTGGGATTAATGCCGCGACAGGCTACCACGGCGATCGCACCCGTGACCGCGAGCATGGCGGCGGTGTGGAGGCCGACGGCGGCCAGCGCCATGGCCATGGAACCGCCGGCGGTGATCTCGCGCGCCGGGGTGTCGGACAGGCATAGCGGGATCAGCGCCGGCACCAGCATCAG